>JAEZEN010000587.1 GCA_023433185.1 Pseudomonadota bacterium
CCGCAGCGCGTGCGGCCGCCATGCCGCCGGGCTGGCGCCCGCCGGAGCGCCGGGCCGAAGCCGATGCCGACCGCGCGAATCTCGCGGTGACGGAGCTTCAGGCGCCGCGTGCCGCTGCGGATCCGGGACCGGTCATCGATCTCGTCCCGGCGACGCCGCGTCTCCGCCCCGGCCGGGAGGCATCGGAAGCGGCGCCCGCGGACATCGACCTGTCGCCGCCGACCGCCGACCGGCCGCTGGCGATCACCCAGCCCTAGCGGCGCGCTCCCGGTACCAGGCCAGCACATAGACGCGGATCGCGGCGGAGAGGTTCGAACCGGCGCGGTCGTGGTCGATCTCGCCGATCAGCGCCGCGACGCTGCTGCCCTTCAGCCGCGCGATCTCGCCGAGCGCCTGCCAGAACGGCTCCTCGAGCGAGATCGAGGTGCGGTGGCCGTCGATACTGATCGAGCGCTTCACGCCTCGTCCTCGCCGCTGCCCTCGCGACGATGGCCTTCGACATGGGCGCCGAGGCGGCGCTGCTCCTCGTCGCGGCGCTGGCGCTCCGCCTTGGACATGCCGTGGCGGCGCCGGTTCGCCTCGGCCTCGCGGTCGTTCTCGGCGCGGGCCCTGGCCTTGCGAACTCGCCTGAGGTTGACGATGTCAGCAGCCATGGCGGTTCAGACTCCGGTGAAGAGGAGATCAAGGCCACGGATGATGCGCTCGCGCTCGTGTGACAGATTGCCCGCAACGGCGCCAAGATCCGTGACGCGAATGTAGGCGATGTCCGTCAGGACCAGCCAGTACGTCTCATCCAGAAGCGAGATCCGCACGCCGGCAGGAGGTTGTGCACGCCGAACTCGCACGGGCCACAGCGGCGCGACCACGACGGTGGGACCGGTGTTCAAGAGGTCGGACTGCAGGTTGACCAGATAGGCGGGGCCATGACGACCAGCCCGCAGCCGCACGCCATGCGCGTCGAACTGCCGGCTCACGACCGCTTGATGTGTTCATACCAGAGACCGTTCTCCTCGATCTCCCGGTTCCATTCGGCGATTGCCGCGCGGTTATCTTCGCGCCAGGCCTTTTCGCGCTTTCGCTTCTCGATTCTCACGCGAAGAGCGGCATCGAGTTCAGCCGACACGTCCATGCCCAGAGCCTCGGCCTCGGCAACCAGGTCCGGCGCGACCCTCACGCGATCAATCGTGCTACCGGCCATCCGTCATCTCCTCGCAAGGCCAGAACGCTACCACGGAATCCTGCCGGGGTCAGCACCCCGCACCTACTCCGGGCCGATCATGCGCTCCGGCCGGACGACGGCATCGAACTCCTCCGCCGTGACGTGGCCGAGGCGGACGGCCTCCTCGCGGAGCGTCGTGCCGCGCTTGTGGGCGGTCTTGGCGATCTCGGCGGCCTTGTCGTAGCCGATCTTCGGGGCGAGCGCGGTGACGAGCATCAGCGAGCGGTCGAGCGCCGCCTGGATGTTGTCGAGGCGCGGCTCGATGCCGACGACGCAGTTGTCGGTGAAGGCGACGGCGGCGTCGGCGAGGAGGTCGACCGACTGGAGGAAGTTGTACGCCATCACCGGGTTGTAGACGTTGAGCTCGAAGTGGCCCTGGCTGTCGGCGAAGGTGATCGCGGCGTTGTTGCCGAAGACCTGGATGCAGACCTGGGTCAGCGCCTCGCTCTGGGTCGGGTTGACCTTGCCCGGCATGATCGAGGAGCCCGGCTCGTTCTCGGGCAGGGCGAGCTCGCCTAGGCCGGAGCGCGGGCCCGAGCCGAGGAGGCGGATGTCGTTGGCGATCTTGAAGAGGCTCGCCGCGACCGTGTTGATCGCGCCATGCGAGAAGACCATGGCGTCATGCGCGGCGAGCGCCTCGAACTTGTTCGGGGCCGAGGTGAACTTCAACCCGGTGATCGACGCGATCTTGTCGGCCACCATCTCGGCGAAGCCCTTCGGCGCGTTGAGGCCGGTGCCGACCGCGGTGCCGCCCTGCGCGAGTTCCATCAGCATCGGCAGCGTCATCTCGATCCGGGCGATGCCGTTCTCGACCTGCTGGGCGTAGCCCGAGAACTCCTGGCCGAGAGTGACCGGCGTCGCGTCCTGGGTGTGGGTCCGGCCGATCTTGATGATGTCCTTCCACGCCTGCGCCTTGTCGTTGAGCGCGTTCCGGAGCTTCTGCAGCGCCGGCACGAGGCGGTGCACCGACTCCTCGGCGGCCGCGATGTGCATCGCCGTCGGGAAGCAGTCGTTCGAGGACTGGCTCATGTTGACGTGGTTGTTGGGGTGGATCGGCGACTTCGATCCCATCTCGCCGCCGAGGATCTCGATGGCGCGGTTCGAGATCACCTCGTTGGCGTTCATGTTCGACTGGGTGCCGGAGCCGGTCTGCCAGACGACCAGCGGGAAGTGCGCGTCGAGCTTGCCCTCGATCACCTCGTCGGCCGCCCGGACGATCGCCGCGCCGAGCTTCGGGTCGAGCTGGCCGAGCGCCATGTTGGTCTCGGCCGCGGCGCGCTTGACGATGCCGAGGGCCCGCACGATCGGCTCCGGCATGCGCTCGCCGCCGATCGGGAAATTCTGGATCGAGCGCTGGGTCTTCGCCCCCCAGTAGCGATCGGCCGGCACGTCGATCGCCCCGAACGTGTCGGTCTCGACCCGGGTCGCGGTGTCCCTGGTGCCGGTCGGCTGGAAATGCGAACGCTTGCCCATGGTGTCGTGCCGGTCTGGTCGGTGGAGGATGACCGGGATGTATTGGCTTTGGCGCCGGGCGTCCAGAGGTGCGGGCCTGCGACATGCCCGCCGCGGTCCCCCCGGCGTGGCGTTGCGGAGGAGAAGGCGATGTGCGTTCGATCGCACGCCGATCGCCTACCCCCGGTACGGCGCGCAGGAATCGCCCACGATCAGCGCCGGCTGGAAGACGACGTTGCGCGGCTCGGTGCCGTTGCCGCGGTTGATGCGGTCGACCAGCAGGCGGATCGCCTCGCTGGTCATGTCGACGACCGGGTGTTCCGTCCGGGTCAGCCGCGGCCGGAGGCCGCCGATCCCGGGAATCGTGTCGGTGGACGCGATCGAGATGTGCTCCGGGCAGCGCAACCCGAGGTCGGCGATCGCCCGCATCACGCCGAGCGCCATCACGCCGCTCGCCACGTAGAGCGCGCTGGGCGGCTCGGGTTGCTGCAGCAGGCTCCGCGCCGCGGAATAGGCAGCATCCTCGCGGAACTCGCCCGAGCGCACATGGTGCGGCTCGGGCACGAGACCGCGCGCCTTCATCGCCTCGAGCATGCCGTCGTGGCGGCCCCGGGCGGTCGAAAGCTGGAGGGGACCGGTGATCGTGCCGATCCGACGGTGTCCGAGGTCGAGAAGGTAGCTGGTCGCCTCGCGTCCGGCCGAGACGTTGTCGATCGTCACGGTGTCCGAATCGTCCTCCGGCAGCGTGCGGCCGAACAGCACCGTCGGCATCGGCCGGCCGTCGAGGTCGCGCTTCACCCCCTGGCCCGAATCGCCCACCGGTACGAGGACGACGCCGTCGCAGGGAATCGCCCGGATGCGGGCGAGGATGCGCTTCTCCGCCTCCGGCTTCTCGTCGCTGTTGAAGACGACCATCGAGTATCCCCAGCCGGCGACCGCCGCCTCCGCTGCCCATGTCACCCGGGCGAAGAAGGGGTTGGCGAGGTCGGCGACGACGAGGGCGATGAGCTGGCTTCGCCCGCTCCGCAGGTTCCGCGCGTTGAGCGACGGCGCATAGTCCAGGTCGCGGATCGCCGCCAGCACCCGGTTGCGCAGCTCCGGGCTCACATAGGCCGAGTCATTGATGACGGCCGACACGGTGGCGGTGGAGACGCCCGAAGCCTTCGCCACATCCCTGATCGTCGCCATCCGCCTACCCAGCTAACCGATTTGCCAATCGTGATCGGCAGCAACCTGTTTGTCCAGCCCATATTCTCCGCCTTTCCTCTTGCGAAGAACGAGGGTTTGAGGAAAACTGACAAAACGGTTTGGCCGTGTTCGCTCGTTGTGAGCCATGGCTCCGTGGGGAGGAAATGGACATGAGGACAGTTGTTTTTGGGGCCATTGGCCTCGTCGCCGCTCTTGGCGCCGCCACGGCGCAGGACAAGCCGCTGCTCGGGATCGTCTCGATCACCGCGACCGAGGCGAACAATGCCCGCTACATCAAGGGCGCGGAGAAGGCCGCGGAGGAGCGGGGCTGGGAAGTCTCCGTGATCGACGCGCAGGGCTCCGCCGACCAGGCCAATGCCGGCATGCAGAACTTCGCCCAGCGTGGGGCGAAGGCGATCATCGACATGGTGTTCCCGGTGTCCTCGATCGGTGCCGGACTCGCCGCAGCCGACGAAGCCGGCATCCCGGTCGCGACCTGGGGCGGCGGCCTCGGCGGCAGCGTCATCGCCACCAACGGCTCCGGCGGTCCGATGGCGGTCCCGGTCGTCGAAATGATGGTCGAGGACCTTGGCGGCAAGGGCGAGGTCCTCGCCCTCACCTACCGCACCGGCGAGGTCTGCCGGAACCGCGAGGTGGTGATGGACGAGATTCTCGCCGGCCATCCCGACATCAACGTCACCAAGAACGAGGTCCGTATCCCGGGCTACTTCGAGGACGGCGCCCAGTATGCCACCGCCTGGCTCGCCCTCCACCCTCCGGGCAGCGGCCCGCTCGCCATCTGGGGCTGCTGGGACGATCCCTCGATCGGCGCCATCTCGGCGCTCCGCCAGGCCGGCCGCGACGACGTGAAGGTCTACGGCATCAATGGCAATGCCCAGGCGCTCGAGAACATCCAGAAGGGCTTCATGACCGCCACCGCGTGGCAGGACTCCTTCACCGAGGGCTACAACATGCTCGGTATCATCGAGGAGGCGATCGCCGCGGGCGAAGCCTGGGAGCCGAAGGCCGTCGAGGTCACGGCCGTGGTCGTCACCAGGGACAATGTCGAGCAGTTCCTGAAGGACCATCCCGAAGCCATCGGCCAGTAGCCGCGGTTTTCGGCTATCCTCCGGCAATGGCGACCGCACCGGTCAGCGCGGGGGCGCGTTCCGGCGCCCCCTTCGTGGCGGCGAAGGGCATCTCCAAGTCCTTCGGCGGCGTGCGCGCGCTGTCGGGCGTCAGCATCGACATCCGTGCCGGCGAGGTCCACGGCCTCGTCGGCGCCAACGGCGCAGGCAAGTCGACCCTCATCCGCTGCCTGGCCGGGCTCGAGCATCCCGACGCCGGCGCGATCGAGATCGACGGGACCACCGTCGCGATCGACAGCCCGCATACCGCCGATGGCCTCGGCCTCGGATTCATCCACCAGGAACTCGCGCTGGTGACGGGCATGAGCGCCCTCGAGAACATCATGCTCGGCGCGCCGAAACGGACACGGTTCGGTGCCATCGACTGGCGCGCGGTCGTCCGCGACGTCACGCCGATCGCGCGGCAGGTCGGCATCGCCTTCCCCCTCGACACGCTTGTCGCGAAGCTCTCGACCGCCGAGCGCTGGCTGGTCTCGATCTGCCGGGCGCTGGTCCGCAAGAGCCGGCTGATCGTCATGGACGAGCCGACCGCCTCGCTGTCGGTGCACGAGGCGGAGCGCCTCTACGGGATCGTTCGCGAGCTGTCGCGCGCCGGCATCGCCGTGCTCTATGTCTCGCACCGCCTCGACGAGATTCTCGACCTCTGCCACCGCGTCACGGTCTTCCGCGACGGGCGCTCCGTCATGGAGATCCCGCGCGAGACGCTGACCCGCCGCGGGCTGGTCGAGGCGATCGTCGGCGGCGCCGCGCCCGAGGTGCTGCACCACGCGCCGGTGAGCCGGGACGCGGCCGTCACGCTCCGCGTCGAAGGCATCACCCGGCTTCCCCGCGTCCGCGGCGCGAGCCTCGCACTGCACCGCGGCGAAGTGCTCGGCCTCGGCGGCCTCGTAGGCGCCGGCCGGAGCGAGCTGGTGCGCATTTTCTTCGGCGCCGACCGTGCCGATTCCGGCCGGATGAGCCTCGACGGCCGCCCCTTTGCGCCGCGCAGCCCGGCCGCCGCGATGGCGGCGGGCATCGGCCTTGTCCCCGAGGAGCGGCGCTCGGAGGGACTGGTACTGATGAAGAGCATCGCCTTCAATGTCGGCCTCGCCAATCCCGACCGCATCGGCCGCCCGCTGGTGAACCACCGGCGGCGCGGGGCGCTCGCCGAGGATCTCATCCGACGCCTCGCGATCAAGGCCCCCGGGCCCGACGCGCTGGTCGGCCGGCTCTCGGGCGGCAACCAGCAGAAGGTGGTGATCGGCAAGTGGCTCGCCCGCGAGCCCCGCGTCCTCATCCTCGACGAGCCGACCCGCGGCGTCGACATCGGCCCCCGCGCCGAGATCCACCGCCTGATCCGCGAGCTTGCCGCCGGCGGCCTGTCGGTGATCGTGATCTCCTCCGAGGCAGAGGAACTGCCCGAGGTCTGCGACCGGGTGCTGGTCATGGCCGAGGGGCGGATCGTGCGCGAACTGACCGGCGACGGAATTACACGAAACGCCATCGTCCAGGCGAGCTACGCCGACGAGGCCACAGGGACAGCGACGGCAGCATGACCGGGATGGACAGCATCGTCACCAACACCCCGCCAGTGGTCGCCCGGCACAAGCGCGCGCTCGGCTTCCTCGCCCGCTACGGCACCATCGTCGGGCTCTGCCTGATGATCGCCGTGTTCGCCCTGGCCTCGCCGACGGCCTTCCCGACGGTCCCCAACGGCGTCAACGTCCTCAACCAGGCGTCGCTCGCGATGATCATCGCCGGCGGGCTGACGGTCGCCGTCATCGTCGGCGAACTCGACCTGTCGATCGGCTTCGCGGCGAGCATGCAGGGCGTGCTGGTGACCGGGCTGATCGTCCACACCGGCCTGCCCATCCCGGTCGCGATCCTCGTGGTGATCCTCGTGGGCGCGTTCATCGGGCTGCTCAACGGGCTGATCGTCACCAAGGCGCGGGTCAACTCGGTGATCGCCACCCTCGGCATGGGGACGATCATCGTCGGCCTCAACTTCGCCTATTCGTCGGGCGTGCCGATCGTCGCCGGCGTGCCGGAGGCCTTCCTCAATCTCTCGCTTGGCCGCTTCTACGGCATCCCGCACAACATCATCGTCATGGTCGTCGTGCTCGGCTTCCTGTGGTTCCTCGTCGAGCGCACCTCGATCGGCCAGTCGATCCAGGCGGTCGGTGGCAATCCGGCGGCGGCGCGCCTCTCGGGGATCAATGTCGACGGCATCAAGATCCTCGCCTTCGTCGTCTCCGGCGTGTGCGCAGCGATCACCGGCATCCTGCTCGCCGCCCGCCTCGGCAGCGGCACGACCAGCGCCGCCGACACCTACCTCCTCACCGCCTTTGCCGCCGTCTTCCTCGGCTCGGCGACGCTCCGCGACGGCGAGTTCCACATCTTCGGCACCTTCATCGGGGTCCTCATCATCGCCGTCGGCTTCAACGGCCTTGCGATGTTCGGCGCCCCCACCTGGACGCAGTTCGTCTTCCAGGGCGCGATCCTCATTCTCGCCGTGGGCCTGTCGAGCCTCGGACGGGTCCTTTCGGAGAGATAGTCCATGGCCGACACCTGGGAACTCTACGTCATCGAATATGCCCGGAGCCGGAACCAGCCGGTCGCGAGCCTCATCGCCGGCGCCTTCGAGGACGGCACCATCGACCTGCCCTTCTCCTTCGTCCTCGCCCGCAACGGCAGCCGGAACGTCCTCCTCGACTGCGGCTTCATGAACGAGGGCGGCGGCGCCGACATGGCGGTCCGCTTCGGCGTGCCCTCATGGATCTCCCCGGTCCGCATGCTCGAGGAGCTGGGCGTCACCCGCGAGGGCGTCAGCGACATCGTGCTCTCCCACGCCCATTTCGACCACATGGGGAGCATCGGCGAGTTTCCGAAGGCGCGGCTGCACATCCAGAAGCGCGAATACCTGTCGTGGATGGAGGCGATGGCGTTGCCGCGCCAGTTCGGCTTCCTCACCCAGGTCGTCCATCCCGACGACCTCCGCACCGCCTTCGACGCCTCGCTCGAACATCGCCTCAACCTGATCGAGGGCGACTTCGACGACGTGCTTCCCGGCATCCATGTCCGCCTGGGCGAGGGCCACACGCTCGGCCAGCAGTTCATCATCGTGGAGACCGGCCGCGGCCGCATCGTCATCGCCGGCGATTGCGTCTACGGCGCCCGCAACATCCTCGGCAAGGACAACGACGGCGTCTACATCCCGCTCGGCGCCGGTGTCGGCTCGACCTGGGAGCAGATCAAGACGATCGACCGCATGAACACCGAGATCGGCGGCGACATGTCGAAGCTGATCATCCTCCACGACTTCGACCGCTGGGCGACGCTCGCGGTCGAGAAGGAGGTCGAGGGCTTCCGGATCATGCGCGCGGCGTAGTCGCCCCTCGCCCGGGGGCCGCCGTCAGTTCTTCTTGCGGAAGGCGTCGAGACTGACCACCTGGGCGGGTTCGGCAGCCGGCTTCTCCTCACCGTCCGTCTCGGCCGCGGAATTGGCGCTGTCGGCCTTCTCGACCCTCTCGGTCTTCGCCGCGGCGGGCAGGACGGCGACCGGCGCCGGCTCGGCGTCCTCCTCATCCGCGTCCGCGGCGGAAAGCGTGTCGGCCTCGATCTCCTCCGTCGGGGCCGCGTCCTCGGCCGCTCCGGCCCGCGCGGCGATCTCGAACTGGACGCCGAACTGCACCGAGGGGTCCATGAAGGCCTTGACCGCCGTGAACGGCACGAGCAGCCGCTCCGGAATGCCGTTGAACGACAGGCCGACCTCGAACGCCTGCTCCGTGACCGTCAGGTCCCAGTACTGGTGCTGGAGGACGATCGTCATCTCCTCCGGATAGCGGGCGAGCAGGCGGCTCGAGATCCGCACGCCCGGCGCATGCGTGGCGAAGGAGACGAAGAAATGGTGCTCGCCGGGCAGGCCGGTGCGAGCGACTTCGGACAGGACCTTGCGGACGACGCCGCGAAGCGCGTCCTGGGTCAGGATGTCGTAGCGGATGTGGTCGTCGGCCATGGCCCCGGATGCCGAAACGGGGCGCGTCGGCCCCGGAGAAACAAGTGGAGGCTTCTGTTGCCAGGTGCCTCCGGACCCCGCCTTACCGGTGCGAACCGGAAGGGCTTTGAATGAGGTTACCGCGCTGCATTACGCAGCGAGGCGAGCCTCGGCATAGTTGTCGTTGGCAACTATATGCTTGGCCCGATAACGGTGGATACC
>JAEZEN010000630.1 GCA_023433185.1 Pseudomonadota bacterium
GGGCGGCGGGCTCGGAGATGCAGATCTCGGCTGCCACGTCGGCCTGCGAGAAGCCCTCGTTGGCGACGCGGACGACGAGGCGGCCGTCTTCGCCAGCGTGACGGACGACATCGCGAACGATAAGTCCGGGCGTTCCGTAATGGTCTGGACCGTTGTCTCCGATCAGGTCGGGATCGAGTTCGACGGAAAGGCGCCGCGTGTTCCGTTCGCGGAGGTCCATCCGGGCCACATCCCGCTCGACGTTCATGAGGATGGTCGCCGCGATCCGCTGGACGGCATGAAGATCGAGGCGGCGGACCTGGTCGACGGCGTGGTCGAGAACGAGGGAGGGGAGTTCGTCGACCATCTCGACCCGGCGGCTCAGCCGATGGAACATCGCGTCGAGCCCGGGCCAGAGGGCGAGGAGCACGACGGTCACCGCGGTGTCGCTAGCCGCCGAGCGCGACTGCGCGACCGAGATCAGCGCGGCGAGGATGTCGTTCTTCTCGTCGGCCGAAGCGGGACCATGGTGGAGATGGTCGAGGAGGGCACCGACATCGGTGAACCGCGCCAGGGCGGGATGCTGGTCATGCATCGTCGCGAAGGCGCGGCTGAAGGTGAGTGTCGAGTACGAGCGCACGAGGCTCTGGTGGATGCTGTTCCAGCTGAAGGGCATGGGACGCCTGCCGTTCGGCCGGGCGTCCAGCGCCTCGTATGGCCAGGGTCAGGGCGTCGTGCGCCTCGCTATCGGGGTGGATTTGAAAGGGGCCGTCAGGTCGCAGCCGAGGCGGCGTGGTTGAGCGTCCCGCAACTGCAGGCCGACATGACCGGGAAGCCGGTCATGTATTCGAGGCCGCGGCTGGTGCGGATGTGCATCTGACCGTCACGGTAGATGCCCAGCAGCTTGTTGCAGTTGGTGCAGCGCCACTGCCTCGGGGCACCATGGAGGCCATGGCGGATGCGGTGCGTCGTCGGGGCAATCCGGGAGGGGGTGGGAGTCGTCATTGCGAGGGTGCTCCTCTGTTGCAGGAGCACCTCCATTGACCCGCAGAATCGGAGTTCGTCAGTGGGCCGAACGGAGTTGAAACGGAGTTGGGACTACGTCGCGATTTCCCAGTGGCTCCACTTGGGCGACCGCACGAAGCCAGCCTTCAGCTTGCTCCATAGCTCCGATCCAAAGATGTTCGACAGGGACTGATCCTCGATTCCCTTCTTTAGGTCTCGCGAGGCCACCGGTCCTTTCCCGGTGTTGTGGGCATCGACGAGCTTCTGAATCACCTGAACCCGATGGGGTCCCTCGATGTCGATGGTGCCCTTGCCGGGCACTGACAGCGTCCCTTCCCCTTCTCCCCTGAGTGTGAACTCGACCGTCTGGCCGCCGGCCGCCAGTCGCCGACTACGCCGGAAGGCAGCGCGCAGGCTGTCAGCCTTCAGCTTCATCTCCGTCGCGTCGACCTCAAGGTGATCGATGATCGGCGAGAGGACATTGGCTGCGAGGGAGGAGCCGGCCACCTTGCCGGCCTGCAGGACGAGTCCGATCCCTTGGTCGCTGCGCGCCCGAAGCTCCGTATCGACGGCGGCGCGAACCTTGTCGTCATCGATCCCGCGCGCGAGGTAGACCGGCACGTCGCGCTCATCGATCCGGAGTGCGCCAAGCGCCAGAAGGTGGGGGCTGATCTCGCTGACGGCCGCCACGTCCAGCACCCCCGAGATTCGCTGCCGGAGATGCTGGGCCACCCATCCATCCCGGACCCTGAAGACGCGATGCCTTTCCGGTGATCCGACGAGCGCTTCCTGGCCGGTCGCCGTCCTGAGAGTATGCCCTTCGGGACTGGGGACGACCGTCGCGTCAACCTGTCCGAGATCATCCTCGTCCTCGATGATGTTATCGCCTTCCCAACCTGCGGGTACCAGAAATCCGAGGTCGATCAGGAGCGTGGGGTCGATGCCGCGGTCGTGCAGCCATGCACCGCTGACCCTCTCCGCGCCGGTGTCCCAGAGCGCAAGCACCGCGGGAAGCACCGCCACGCTCTCGGCTTCGCTTGCCTCGCGACCCTCGCGAAGGATGCCCCAGTGCCGCAGCAGGCGGTGCCCGAGGACACGCTCGAACGAATCATCGATGCTGAGCAGGCTGCTCGTGTTGCGGTCGGTGATGGTGAAGTCCAGCGTCTGTTCCGTGTCGCTTCCCACCCGTCGATACCGGACGGCGATCTCGATGAACCGTACAGCCACGGCGCGTTCGAATATCTTCCCGAGGCCCGGCTGGCTCTTGATGACGGTGGTGATGTCCTCCTCGATGGTCGTAGAGAGGGACAGACGGGTGGCCAGGCTGCCGATGCTGATGTCGGCCCTGATGACCTTCGCGCTCAGGATGACCACATCGTCAAGATGCGGGGTCGGCAGGTCGAACCCTGCCAGGAACTGCGCGATGTCGTAGGCCTGGAAATCTACCGGCTGACTGGAGAAGGACTGGTCGAGAACGAT
The DNA here is from genome assembly GCA_023433185.1 of Pseudomonadota bacterium. The sequence goes on from JAEZEN010000630.1 coordinate 2,464, forward strand.
CTCGATGAAGCTCTCGGCGATCTTGTCCCGAAGCCGTCTCGTGCCGGCCCGAACGTGGACCCGCCCGGTCGACGGCGTGTAGACGATCATCGCCTCGCCCGGGGGGCGGAAGTAGAAGCGGCTGCGGACACCATCATCGTCGATCTGTCGCACGCTGGTCGGCGGATCGGGATGGAAGAGCAGGTACATCTCGGCGGCCGGCTCATCTCCCTCCGCCGGGACATCGAACCTATCGACGTCGTATCCGTCGCCGCGATCGAGGCTGTCCTTCAGATCGACGAGGAGGTCGTCGAGCAAAGCCCTTCCGTCTTCCATCTCGTCGCCGTTCGCGGGATCGGCGGAGAAGGTCTGGTAGTGCTTGTCGTATCGCCGGTAGAGCCGGAGATGGAGCGTGTTCTCCGCCGCCTCGAACAGCATGGGCTCGTTGATGTACCCCGGCGAGCACGACGCCATCATCGACCGCGAGACCTGGGATCGCGTGCGCGACATCGTGAAGGAAAGCCCGCGCAGGCGGGCGGCACGCACGCGCTCGGACACGCCAGCGCTGTTGAAGGGGCTACTGTTCGGTCCCGACGGCGCGGCGTTCTCGCCAACGCATACCCGGAAGGGCGGGCGTCTGTACCGCTACTACGTCAGCCAGACGGTGCTGAAGCACGGTGCGGGAGCCTGCCCGGTCGGCCGCGTCCCCGCGGGCGAAATCGAGGCCGCGGTCATCGACCAGCTTCGCGCGGTGTTTCGTCAGCCCGAGATCGTCGCGGGGACATGGAAGGCGGCGCGTGCCCATGGCGGCGACGTAGCCGAGGGCGACGTCCGAGCGGCCCTGCAGCAGTTCGACTCGTTGTGGGACGACCTCTTCGCCGCCGAACAGGCACGCGTCGTGGCGCTGCTGGTCGAGCGGGTCGACATCGGGACAGATGGGCTGAACGTCCGCCTCTGCGTCAACGGGCTTAGCGGCCTCGCGAGCGAGATGTTAGCCAACGAAACGAGAGCGGCGGCATGACCGGCGGCACGTCAATTCCCGAGACCATCACCATCCATGTTCCCTTTTGCCCCGTGAAGCACGGCGGGCGGAAGGAGATGCAGCTGCCCGACGGCACCACGCAGCCCCGTCGGACCGATGGCGCACTGGTCAAAGCTCTGGCCCGCGCGTTCCGCTGGAAGCGCATGCTGGAGTCGGGTGACTTCGCCACCATCGCCGAACTGGCCGAACGCGAAGGCATCGCGCCGTCGTATATTACCCGCGTTCTGCGCCTCGCGCAGCTTGAACCAGGTATCATTGACGCGCTTCTCGATGGACGACAGGGGCTGACCATTACCCTCGCCCGACTGATGCAGCCGTTTCCACAAAACTGGTGTGAGCAGAAGGACACCTTCTTGCGTCCCTGACGCCCACCTCACTTCGGACATTCCGCTCAACCGCTGCTATTGCCTCGCTGGGCTAAATTCCCAAAGTGCTAATGGCATAACGGGGGGAGTCGCATGCAGATCCTGAGCGCGAATAGCGGGAAGTCCGGTTTCGGACGGTTGATGGATATCGCTCGAACCGAGGCGATGGCCGCAGCGGTGACCAAGCACGGCGAAACCGTGGTCGTCGATGATTGTGAGCGGCTCAAGGTGCTTGGGGCCGCCGCACCCTAAGCCCCCGGTGGCGCTCGGAGTGAAGAATGAACGATTCGTTGAACAATGGTCTGCAATTGAAATCTGCGATGTGGGACGCCGCGAATACTCTTCGCGGCTCAGCTGTCGATCGCACAGACTGGAAGGGCTACATTCTGCCCTTGCTGTTCTTCAAGCGTATCTCCGACGTCTGGGACGAAGAAACGGCTGAAGCCCGCGAGGTTTATGGCGAAGCCGATCCTTCACTATTTCCGGAGGTGCACCGTTTCGTGCTGCCAGACGGCTGTCATTGGAACGACATTAGGGAAGTGCCCGCGAATGTCGGTGCCGCCCTCCAAAAAGCCATGCAGGAGATCGAGCGGGCCAATCCGGACACGCTGTTTCGCGTTTTTGGCGCGGCTGACTGGGGCAACAAGGAGAAATTCTCTGACGAGTTGCTGAAGGATCTGATCGAGGGGTTCTCGGAGATCGGGCTCGGCAACGCCACTGTCAGCACCGACGTGCTCGGCGATGCCTACGAGTATCTGGTGGGCAAGTTTGCCGACGTCACCCGTCGCAATAAGGCGGGCGAGTTCTACACGCCGCGCAGCGTCGTGCGCATGATGGTGGAGATTCTTGATCCGCGTGAGGGTGAGAGCATTTATGATCCCGCCTGCGGCACGGGCGGCATGCTGCTTGGGGCTATCGAGCATGTCATGCGCAAGGGCGGCGATCCGCGCACCTTCTACGGCAAGATCTACGGCCAGGAGAAGAACCTGACCACGGCCGCGATCGCCCGGATGAACCTTGTCCTGCACGGGATCGAGGACTTCCAGGTGGCCCGTGAGGACACGTTGCGGAACCCGGCCTTCACGGATTCCAGCACCGGCGGCCTTGCCACCTTCGACTGTGTCATCGCGAACCCGCCGTTCTCGCTCAAGGAATGGGGGCGTGACCTGTGGGAGGCCGACCCCTGGGGCCGCGCACAGTACGGCATCCCGCCTGAAAGCTACGGTGACTACGCTTTCGTCCAGCACATGATCGCGTCGATGGCGGCGACGGGGAACAGCCGCATGGCGGTGGTTCTTCCGCAGGGCGCGCTGTTCCGGAAATCGGCCGAAGGCTCGATCCGGCAGGCCCTGCTGGAAAAGGACATGGTCGAGGCGGTCATCGGCCTTGCGCCGAACCTGTTCTACGGGACGCAGCTGGCCGGATGCGTCGTCATCCTGCGCCGCAAAAAGCCCGAAGCCCGCAAGAACAAGGTCCTTATCATCGACGCCTCTGGCCTGTTCCGCAAAGGCCGGGCGCAGAACTTCCTCGATCAAGAGCACAGCGACCAGATCGTCGCCTGGTACCGCGCATTCGAGGATGTCGAGGATCGTGCCAAAGTGGCGACTCTGGACGAGATCAGGAAGGAAGGCTGGACGCTCAACATCTCGCGCTACGTCCTGCCGCCCATTGGCCAGGACATCCCGCCGCTGCCCGAAGCCGTCGAGGCGTTCAAGACTGCGCTGGCCGACGCCCGGGCGGCCGAGGACCACCTGCGCAAGGTGCTGGTCGAGGGAGGGTGGCTGCAATGAGCGGTCTGACCCAACGAGAACTCGAAAGCTATCTCTGGGGTGCCGCCACCTTGCTGCGCGGGCTCATCGATGCCAGCGATTACAAGCAGTACATCTTTCCGCTGTTGTTCTTCAAACGTCTGTCCGACGTCTGGGACGGGGATTATCAGGAAGCCCTCGACGAAACTGGCGATGAGGGCTATGCCACCGACACCGCCAACGACCGGTTCGTGATCCCCGAAGGCGCGCACTGGAACGACGTGCGCGCAGCACCGCGCGATGTCGGCCGGGCGCTGCTGTCGGCCTTCCTTGCGATCGAGGCCGCGAACCCGGAGCGCCTGCAGGGCGTCTTCGGCAACGCGAACTGGACCGACAAGGCCCAGATGCCCGACAGCACGCTGAAGAACCTGATCGAGCATTTCTCCAAGCACGACCTGACCC
>JAEZEN010000005.1 GCA_023433185.1 Pseudomonadota bacterium
TGAACCCCTGTTTCCTGCGTGAAAGGCGGGCGTCCTGACCACTAGACGAAGGGAGCGTCGCGACGCCTTATAAGGGGCTTTGGCGCCGCGCGGCAAGACATAAGCGTGCGATCGGCGCGACGCCAGCCTACCAGACGCCGGTGTTCGGCATCGACGCCCAGGGTTCCTTCGGGGGCAGGCGCTCTCCCTCCTGGAGGATCTCGATCGAGATGTTGTCGGGGGAGCGGATGAAGGCCATGTGGCCATCGCGCGGCGGCCGGTTGATGGTCACGCCCGCGTTCTGGAGCCGCTCGCAGAAATCGTAGATGTTCTCGACCGCATAGGCGAGGTGGCCGAAGTTCCGCCCGCCCGTGTACTCCTCGGGATCCCAGTTGTAGGTCAGTTCGATCGGTGCCTCCCCCTGGCCCGGGGGAGCGAGGAAGACGAGCGTGTAGCGCCCCTTCTCGTTCTCGGTCCGCCGCGTCTCGCGGAGGCCGAGAAGATCCCGGTAGAAGTGCAGCGACTGGTCGAGGTCGGTCACGCGGACCATCGTGTGGAGATACTTCATGCGGCGCGTTTCCTCTGCATCATCCTCAGGCGGTGCAGCATAGGCGGGCGCGCCTCAAAGGCAACCGCGGAGCCCTTCGCCGAGTGTGGCACGGGGCACACACCGCGCCTGTGACCATGCGCACAGCTGTCCCATTTTGGGCTGGCACTGAGACAGGCGGATGTTAAGGTGATATGAGGATTCGGCGCAACAGCGCCAACATTTGGAATGTCCGGGGGCCGGAGCAGATGGGGCCGAAAGATCCTTCCGAAATTCCGGTCGATCGGGAAGCGGGGGAGGAAAAACCGTTGGACCTCGTCGAGGTCGTCGGCGCCATCAAGTGGTTCGACGCCTCGAAGGGCTACGGCTTCATCGTACCGGACGATGGCACGCCCGATGTGCTCCTGCATGTGACCTGCCTGCGTCGCGACGGCTTCCAGACGGCCTATGAAGGCGCCCGCATCGTCGTCGAGGCGGTACGGGGACAGAAGGGCCTGCAGGCATTCCGCGTCCTCACCCTGGACGAGACGACCACGTCACGGCCGCCCCAGACCACACCCGCGCGCACCAACGTCCATGTCACGCCGACCAGCGGCCTCGAGCGGACCGTCGTGAAGTGGTTCAACCGGATGCGCGGCTATGGCTTCGTCACCCGCGGCGAGGGCACCGAAGACATCTTCGTCCACATGGAGACGCTGCGGCGCTATGGCCTCGCGGAGCTTCGTCCCGGTCAGGTCGTCTATGTCCGCTTCGGCGACGGGCCGAAGGGCCTGATGGCGGCCGAGATTCGCCCTGAGCCGACCGGAAGCGGTCCGCATTCGCACTGACGGCCGGATTCCCTGCATTCCTGGCGCGTGAGACGCGCGGGCTCTGACGCTCGCGTTCGCCCGGCATGCCTGCGGCGAGAAGCGATCCCTCAGCGGTCCCGGACCTCGCTCCCGCGGTAGAGCGCCCGGATCGTGAGCGAGTAGAACCCGGAGGCGAGCAGGAAGACCGCAAACCCGGCGGTGATCGTCCGCGTCCCCATCAGCGGGATGAAGAAGAACGTGACGATGATGATGCCGATGATGTTGCCGAGCGAGGAGATCGCGAAGAGGCCGCCGGAAATCTTGCCGGCGTCGCTGGGCAGCCTGAGCAGCAGCCGCACCGAGAGCGGCGAGTACATGCCGAGCACGAAGAGCGGCGGGAAACAGACGACGAAACCGGAGAGGAACAGGGCGGCATATTCGTTTCCGACCCCGGAGATGGCGACCTCCAGTCCACCCTGGGACATGAAGTAGATGAAGAACAGGTAGGCCGAGGCGATGAACTTGATCGTCGCGGCGAAGCCGAAGCCGGGAAAGCGGTCGGCGAGCAGCCCGCCGAGGAAATAGCCCAGCATCAGTCCGCCGATCGAGATCGAGATGATCGTGGCCCAGGTATAGATGCCGCTGCCGAACAGCGGCGTCAGGATGCGGCTCGTGACCATCTGGAAGCCGAGGGTGACGAAGCCGAGGGTGAAGACGTCCGCGACGATGAGGCCAGCGGCGCCGGCGCCGACCGCGAGGCGGTGGCGGAGAGGGAGGGCGGACTTTTCCATATGGGGCGTCAGGTCCGCTTCTCGTTATGGCGCTCGATCGCCTTGAGGTACTCGACCGGCGCGAAGTCGTCGGTGAGCGGCTCCGTCGCGGTGTCGTATTCCGGGACGTAGCGGCGCGCGAGGATGTCCGGCAGGGGATAGCGGAAGCCGTATTGCTCCTGCCGCTCGGCGGCGATGCGCTGCAGTTCCGCCTCGTCCCTGGGCGGGCCGTCATAGGCGAGGATCACGATGTTGCCGTGGCCCTCGATGAACACCAGATTGTCGAACACCGCGCGGATGGTGGCGACGGCGCTGTCGAAGAGCATGGTGGAGGGTTCGACGTTCTGGATCACGACGCCGCCGGGCTTCAGATGGTCGGCGACGAGCTGGTAGAACTCGGTCGTCAGGAGATGGAAGGGAACGAACGGGCCGCGATAGGCATCGACCATGATGATGTCGAAGTCGCGGTCCGCGCCGGCGAGCCACATCCGGCCGTCGAGGATCTCGATGTCGAAGTTCTCCTCGTCCCGAACGGAGAAGAAGCGGTCGGCGATCTCGGCCACGGCCGGATCGAGCTCGACCGCGGTCATGGCCAGTTCCGGCACTGTCTTGTGGTAGTACCAGGCGGTCCTTCCGCCCCCGAGGCCGATGATCGCGGCATCCTCGAGCGCCGGCGCGTAGGCAAGGCCGGCGGTCATCGACTGCGTGTAGTAGACGGGCAGGTCGAGCTCATCCGCCGGATTGACGACCGATTCCGTGTAGCGGATGCGTTCGGCCCCGAAGGAGAGCACGTAGAAGCCGTTCGGCCGACGATACACGTAGATGTCGTTGTAGAGGGACTCGACCTGGGCAACGATCCCCGGCTCGGTGCCGGCGGCGAGGGCGATGTCGGGTGTCCGCGACTGCCAGACCAGGAAGGCGACGACCGCCCCGACCACCGCCACGCCGGCCGCGGCGACCATCAGCGCCGAGCGTCCTCCGCCGGGAGGCGGCCGGGTCGGTGGGGCAGTCGATGTCGCGGGGGCGGCGGGCGGCTTCCTGACGGCTTTCCTGGGTGACAAGTCTCGGCTCCTCGCGTCGGCGGGAGAATATATCGGGGGGTTGAGGCATGACAACGGCAGAGCCCCGAGAGCAACCCGAGAGCCGCGCGTTTCCTAGCCGTGGCCGCGGCAGCCACCCGTGACCATCGCGCGAAGCATCTTCCGGGTCTTCTTGTTGTCGTCGGCAGAGGGGGTGCCGGCCTCCCGGAGGCGTCTCCACGCCTTGAGCTTGTCGCGTGCTTCAGTGCATTCCTCGTCCATAGCCGTCTTGAGGGCACTGGTATGGACTGCCAGTGCCTCGACGACGGCCGCAGTCCCGGGATCGGGGGCGGGCGGCCGCGTCAGCGCGTAGACGCCGCCGGCGAGGACGGCGAGCACGGCGAGGATGAGGACGGTCCGGGCCATCGGAACGGGCGGTATCCAGTGGAAGGGGCGCCCGCCGGTTCACGGAGAGCGCGATCCGCCATGCCTACCCCGCCCTTGGGGCGCGGTCCAGCCCTGCTGGGGTGCCTCGGTGAGCGTGACCATGACCCTGGCAATGGCCGAAGTGTCGAACCGAGATCGCCGTCTGGGTCGCCGGCGGGCTGGGCCGGTAGGCGCCTAGGTCGGGGACCGCCTTCGGCCCCTCGTTGGGCCACCAGGTTCCGCCGATGGCGATGCCTTCGGAGACGAGGCGTTCGGTGCCCACGACCGTCTGGCCGGTGGCGTCCACATAGGGAAAGGCGCCCGGCACCAGCCGCAGCACCGCGGCGTCGCCGATCGAGCCGACCGCCAGCCCCCCGAGATCCGGGCGGCCGATGGCCCTTGCCGGGCCGATGGTCGCGGCGCGGATCGCGTCGGGCAGGCTCATGCCGAGGGTCATGAGCTTCGACAGGCAGACGAGGATGTCGAAGGCCGGGCCGTCGGCGCAGAAGAGATGGACGTCGCTCGACACCACGTCGGGGGCGAAGCCGGCCGTCAGCATCGCCTGCGCAACCTCGAAGTCGAACGAACCCATGCCGTGGCCGATGTCGAAGATCACGCCGCGCGCCCGCGCCGCCCTGGCGTCTTCGCGGACGAGCCCGGCGCCGTCGATCGGCGAATTGGGGAAGGGCCGGAAGCAGTGGGTGAGGACGTCGCCGGGACGGAGGCGGGCGATGACCTCGCTGCGCCCGGGCGGCGGGAAGTCGATGTGGGTCATCAGGGGCAGCTGCAGCTTGTCGGCCGCCTCCAGCGCCGCATCCACCGGACCGATGCCGTTCGACCCGCCGGCGATCCGCCCGGAGCGCACCTTCATGCCGACGACGACATCCGAATGCTCGCGGGCGCAGGCGACCGCCTCGCGCGGATCGCAGAGCCGGATATCGCTGCACTCGCCGACATGGACGCTTGACGAGAAGCCGAAGATGACGGCGAACGAGATGTTGAGGTAGGCGAGGATCCGCGC
>JAEZEN010000061.1 GCA_023433185.1 Pseudomonadota bacterium
GACCAGCGTCGTCTTGCCGGCGCCGGAGCGGCCGAAGAGTGCGGTGACCCGGCCCTCGCTCGCGAAATTCACGGCGAGCCTGAAGTCGCCCGCCCGGCGCGTGAGGTCGACCGCGATGCTCATCGGCCGAGCACGCGGCGTCCGAAGCGCCGGGTGATGAGTTCGGACAGGAGGAGGGCGGAGAAGGCGATGGCGATGGCGATGAATGTCAGGCGGAGCGCAGCCGTCTCGCCGCCCGGCTCCTGGGTGTAGGTGTAGATCGCCGTCGGGTTGGTCTGGGTGACGCCGGGGATGTTGCCGACGAAGGTGATGGTCGCCCCGAACTCGCCGAGGGCCCGCGCGAAGGCGAGCACGCTGCCGGCGAGGATCCCGGGCAGCATCAGCGGCAGCGAGATCGTGAGGAAGACGATCACCCGGTTGGCGCCGAGGGTCGCCGCGGCCTGCTCGAGGCCGGGGTCGATCGCCTCGATCGACAGGCGGACCGCACGGACGAGCAGCGGAAAGCCCATGATCGCCGCGGCGAGCGCTGCCCCTGTCCAGCGGAAGGCGAGCACGATGCCGAAGGTGTTCTCGAGGAAGGCCCCGATCGGCCCGCGGCGGCCGAAGGCGAGGAGGAGGAGATAGCCGGTCACGACCGGCGGCATGACCAGCGGCAGGTGGACGATGCCGTCGAGCACGGCGCGCCCGGGAAACTGGCGGCGGGCGAGCAGCCACGCGACGGCGATGGCGAACGGCACGCTGGCGAGCGTCGCGACCGTGGCGACGCGAAGGCTGAGATGGATCGCTTCCCATTCCTCCGGCGTCAGGGCGTCGAACATCGGAGCGGATGGGCTCAGCGCGCCGCGATCACCGCCACGGCGATGGAGTCCTCCTCGGCGTCGCTGATCTGGAGCGTGAAGGGACCGTCGCCGATCTCGAAGGCGACCATCTTGCGAAGCCCGGGGCAGTCGGTGAAGTCGACGAAGCCCGCCGAAGGCAGGCTTGCGTCATCCTGCACGAGGTCGATCCAGGCCGAGGCGGAAAGGGCGACGCGATAGGTCCCCGCGGCCCCGCCCGGGAAGGACAGGACTGCGGCGTGCGGCGTCTCCTTCCTTGGCGCGCGCTCCGGCGGCAGGACGAACGTCACCTCGGATTGCGGGGCCAGCGCCAGCAGGAAGGCGGGGGCATCCGGGGGCGGCAGGGCCGCGCCGGCGTCCCGCGGCGCCGCAGCCTCGAGCTGCTGCGCGACGGTGGCGCCGTCCCAGGCAGCCTCCTCGCAGCCCGCGAATGCCGGAACTGCCGAGACGGCGATGAGAGCGAGGGCCGGGATGATGCGCAGCATGGGCGTGGCACTCCTCTCAGGAACCGGGCGACACGACGGTGAAGCCCTGCTTCTCGTAGGCCGGCTTCGCAGCGTCCGAGCGCATGTAGTCGAAGAAGGCGCGGGCGTCCGGGCTGGTCGACAAGGCCGTGATCGCTGCCGGATAGAGGATAGCCGGGTGGCTTTCCGACGGGAAGGTGCCGACGACAGCGACCTTCGGCTCGGCATTCGCATCGGTCCGGTAGACGATGCCGAGCGGAACCTCGCCGGCGGCGACGAAGGCGAGGGCGGCGCGGACATTGTCGGCTTGGACGACCCGCGGCGCGACGGCTTCCCAGACCCCGAGCCATTCGAGCGCCGCTCTGCCGTACCTGCCGGCCGGCACCGAATCCACGTTGGCCATGGCGAGCCGGCCGTCGCTGCCGAGGGCGGCGGCGAGGTCCATGTCCTTCGCGATCGCGAGGGGGGCGGGGGGCGGGTCGGCCGGCGCCACGAAGACGATCTCGTTGCCGAGGACCGTCTGCCGGGACTCCATCCGGATGAGGTCGCGTTGCTCCAGGTAGTCCATCCAGGCGAGGTCGGCCGAAAAGAAGATGTCGGCCGGCGCCGCCTCCTCGATCTGCCTGGCGAGCGCGGAACTGGCGGCATAGCTGATCAGCACCGACCTGCCGGTTTCCTCCTCGTAGGCGGCGGCGACCTCGTCGAGCGCGTTCTTGAGGCTGGCGGCGGCGAAGACGGTGACGTCCTCGGCCTGGGCGGTGGTGATGGGCAGGGGCACGGGACCGACCGCGGCCAGGGCGAGGCCGAGCAGGTATCGGCGTATCGACATGCGCATCGGTTCCGCTTCCTCGATATGTCTACATGGGAATATCGATCGATATGTCATCACGGACAGATCGTGATATCAAGAGGAGGTTTTGGTCGGGACGCTGCCTTTCGGCACCGGGAGAACTGATGGCATGCCATGACGCGTGAGTGGGTGACCACCCTCGTCGTCGGCCTCCTCGTCGGCGTGGCGGGGGGACTGATCGGTCTCGGCGGCGCCGAGCTGCGACTTCCCTACCTCGTGGGCATTCTCGGCCTCTCCCCGAAGCGGGCGGTACCGGTCAATCTGGCCGTCAGCCTGTTCACCGTTCTCGCGGCGCTTCCCGTCCGGGTCGCGGGGTCCGGCCTCGCGCCGCTGGCCGAATGGGCGGCCATCGCGGCGGGGCTGATTCTCGGCGCGATGGTTGCCGCTTATGTCGGGGCCGGCTGGGTGCGGCGCATCTCGAGCGCCACCCTGTCGAAGCTGATCGCCGCGTTGCTCATCCTTCTCGGCCTGATCATGATCGCCGAGGCCTTCGTGCCGCTGGCACCGGCTGGCCTCTTTCCAGCGGAAGCCGTCTATCGCATCGCCATCGCCCTCGCCGCCGGGTTCCTCATCGGCGCGATATCGAGCCTGCTCGGCGTCGCCGGCGGCGAGGTCATCATCCCGACGCTGGTGGTGGGCTTCGGCGTGCCGGTGTCGCCGGCGGGCACCCTCAGCCTGATCATCAGCCTCCCGACCATCGTCGTCGGGCTCGTGCGCCACTGGCTTGCCGGCGCCTTCGCCGACCGCCAGCTCGCGCTCGCCGTGATCCTGCCGCTGGCGCTCGGCTCGGTGA
>JAEZEN010000092.1 GCA_023433185.1 Pseudomonadota bacterium
GCCCCAGGGCGTTCCGCGTCGGCGCGTCGTCGAGCGTCAGCCGCCGCACATGGGCGTGGGGCTTGTCTTCCCGGAGCTTCGCGTCCACCCGTGTTCCGCCTATGCTCGCCGGGCGGCGGCCTTGCGCCGCCCCCAGTTTGGGATACTTTAATCTTAAACGATTTTCGGAGGGAAGGGCCGGATGACGACCGCGGCAAGGCGGGCTGTGGTGACCGGCGGCGCGCGCGGCATCGGGCGCAGCATCGCGGCGGCGCTCACCCGTGCCGGGCACGAGGTCGTGGTCCTCGGCCGCACGAAGGCGACGCTCGAGGAGACGGTCGCGGCCGGAGACGCCGCGGCGTGGCGTGTCGTCGACGTCGGCGATACCGAAATGCTCGCACGCGGTCTCGAAGGGCTCGCGGTCGACGTCCTCGTCAACAATGCCGGTATCGCCGACAGCGCGCCCTTCGCCCGCACCGACCTCGGCTTCTTCCGCCGCCTTATGGCGATCAATTTCGAGAGCGTGGTGACGGCGACGCATGCCGTTCTGCCCGGGATGGTCGAGCGCGGCTTCGGCCGGGTGATCTCGGTCGCCTCGGTGGCCGGCCTCAGGGGATACCCCTATGTCTCGGCCTATTGCGCCTCCAAGCATGCGGTGATCGGCCTGACCCGGGCGCTCGCCCGGGAGGTGGCGACGTCGGGCGTCACGGTCAACGCCGTCTGCCCGGGCTATGTCGACACCGACCTCGTGCGCGAGGGCGCGGCGCGCATCGCGGCCAGGACCGGCCGGCCGGCCGGAGAGATCGCGGCGGGGTTCCACAAGGACAACCCGATGGGCCGCTTCGTCCGCCCCGGGGAGGTGGCAGACGCGGTGCTCTGGCTCGCCGGCGAGGCGGCATCGGGCGTCAACGGCCAGGCGATCGCCGTCGACGGCGGAGAAACGCCGTGAGCGAGCCGGCGCTGCGCTTCGATGCCGAGACCAAGGTCCAGGAGGTCGACCACAAGGCCGAGCTGCGGCTCTGGCTTCGGCTGCTGACCTGCGCGACGCTGATCGAGGCGGAGGTGCGCCGCCGCCTCCGCCGCCAGTTCAACGAGACGCTGCCGCGCTTCGACCTCATGGCGCAGCTCGAGCGCGCCGACAGCGGCATCACCCTCGGCGAGGTGTCGCAGCGCATGATGGTGTCGGCGGGCAACGTGACGAGCCTCGTCGACCGCCTCGTCAGGGCCGGCTATGTCGAGCGCCGGCCGGCGCCGAACGACCGGCGTTCGCAGCTCATTCGCCTCAGTGCGCGGGGGCGCCAGCACTTCCGGCGCATGGCGGCGGCACATGAGGACTGGGTGGCGGAGCTCCTTGCCGACCTCCGCGAGAAGGACATCGCCGCGACCATGGAGCGGCTCGCCAAGGTGAAGGTATCGGTCAGCGCGGCGCTCGCTCGTCGGGCGCGCGGGGACGCGCCGTCATCATGAACGTCCTCTCCCGCGAGCGGCCGATCACCGTCGCGATCCTCGCCATCGGCGGCCAGGGCGGGGGCGTCCTCACCGACTGGCTGATCGCGCTCGCCGAACGGAACGGCTGGTACGCCCAGGCGACCTCGGTGGCCGGTGTCGCGCAGCGCACCGGTGCGACGATCTACTACCTCGAGATGGTGCCCGCGGTGCCGGGACGGACGCCGGTCCTGTCGCTGATGCCGGCGCCCGGCGACGTCGACATCGTCATCGCCGCCGAACTCATGGAAGCCGGCCGGGCCATCCAGCGCGGGCTGGTCTCGCCGGACCGGACGACGGTGCTCGCCTCCTCGCACCGGGCCCTCGGCATCCTCGAGAAGACCGCGCCGGGCGACGGCATCGCCGATTCGGCGAAGGTGATGGCGATCGCCCGCGCCAAGGCGAAGCGGTTCATCGCCCACGACCTCCAGCGCCTCGCCGAGGCGAATGGCAGCGTCATCTCGGCGAGCCTGTTCGGCGCGCTCGCCGCCTCGGGCGCGTTGCCCTTCCCGCGCGAGTCCTTCGAGGAGACGGTGCGGGCCGGCGGCAAGGGCGTCGCCCCGAGCCTCGCGGCCTTCGCGGCGGGCGCCGAGGCAGTGGCGCTCGGCGACGGCGCCGCGCCCGAGCCCGCGCCATCGAAGACGGCCGAAGGACCGCCGGCGATGGTCGGCGGCAGCGCCCGCGAGCGGTCGGAATATGCGCGGGCGCTTGCCCGCATCGATGCCGAAGTTCCGGAGCTGGCGCGGGAGATGGCCGGGACCGGGCTCCGCCATGTCGTCGACTTCCAGGATACGGCCTACGGCCACCTCTATATCGACCGCCTCCTTGGCATCGCTGCGGCAGACGAGCCGGCCCGCGGCTACGCCCTGACCCGCGAGGCGGCGAAGTACCTCGCCCGCGCCATGGCCTATGACGACGTGATCCGCGTCGCCGACCTGAAGACGCGGGGCGCGCGGTTCGAGCGCGTGCGGAAGGAGGCGCGAATCCGGGACGGCCAGGTCATGCACGTTACCGAGTTCATGCACCCGCGCGTCGAGGAGATCTGCGGCACGATGCCGGCGCGGCTCGGGCGCGCCATCGAACGTCGGCCGCGTCTCACCCGGGCCCTGGACCGGATGTTCAACAAGGGCCGTCGCGTCCGCACCGACGGCGTCTTCTGGTTTCTCGCGCTCTATTCACTTGCGGGAATGCGGCGCTGGCGGCGTGGCCTGCTTCGCCACCAGGCCGAGGAGGCGCACCTCGCCGACTGGCTCGCCACCGCCTCGCGGCTCGCGCCATCGAACTATGGCCTTGCCGTCGAGGTGATCCGCTGCCAGCGGCTCATCAAGGGCTACAGCGATACGCGGGCGCGGTCCGAGAGCAAGTATGGCAAGGTGCTCGCTGCCCTGCCGCTCCTCGAGGATCGTGCCGACGGTGCCGACTGGCTCCGACGGCTGCGCGAGGCGGCATTGATGGACGAGGCGGGGAAGGAACTCGACGGGGCCCTGAAAACGGTCGCGAGCCTCTGAGCCCGGCCTTACGCCGGCCCTGACGGTGCGAGCATGACACCTGATACCCATCAATCCGGGTGCCAGTGTCGGAGTTGCACCACTAGGCTGGCGCGGACCGAATCAACCGGGAGACGCGGCATGGACGGCCTGCTTTTCTTCGTGCTCGGCAACTTCACCCTGACGCTCTTCGTCATCGGCCTCGTCGTGTCGCTGGCCGTGCTCGCGGCCACGCCCGGGCCCCGCACCGCTCCGGTGGTCGTCGAGGCCCTGTTCAAGTGGTTCCTCTTCTTCTCGATCGGCGTCTCCTACGTCTACAACGCCGCCTTCCACGTCTTCGCCCACGAGATGGCGGCACGGCTGATCGGCTGGCCGGACAGCCCCTTCCAGATCGAGGTCGGCTTCGCGAGCCTCGGCATGGGCGTGGTGGGGCTGCTCGCGCCCTGGCGGAGCTTCGACATGCGGCTAGCGGCGGTGGTCGCGCCGACCTGCTTCCTCTGGGGGGCGGCGGCCGTCCACATCCATTCGATGATCACGGCGCACAATTTCGCGCCCGGCAACGCCGGCATCATATTCTGGAGCGACCTGCTGGTCCCGGTCATCGGCCTCGGCTTCCTGTGGCTGCAGCGCCGGTACGAGATCGAGGGCCGTTCCGCGGCGCCCCGACCCTGGCTGAGACGCCCCGCGCCGGCGTGATCCGGACGCCGCCGCGCTCCTGCCACGAAGGGCGGGCAGGCAGTGCCGGAAGACATGTTCGGGGAGACCGAATGCGTTCCGGCCTCGCAGTTCTGGCGACCTTCGGCGCGGCGATCCCGGCCGCGGCGGACCAGCCTGCCCTGGCGGGCGATCCGCTCGGCCTCGGCCTCGGCGTCGGAACGGCGCTCGTCGTCCTGCTCGGCGCGCTGATCGCCGGCTCCGTGATCGCGAAGCTTCTCATCGTCTTCGAGGTCGTGCCGCGCCGGCCGGAGACGGGCCTGCATGCGCTGGTCCACGCGATGGCCAATTTCGTCGGCGGCCTCATGCGCCCGCGGCCGCGGCGCAATCGCAGCCGCGACGAACGTTAGCTGCAAGCGTCACATCGCAGTGGCGGCGCATCGTGTAGGGTGCTGCGCAACAAGCAGTCAGCCGGGGGGACGCGATGAACGGCCAGAACGGGGAACGGAAGCGCCTGGTCGGCTTGGCGCGGCGCGCGCTCGGGTCCGCCGGCGAGGACAGCGGGCGGCTCAAGGCCCTCGCCGGCGATCTCTTCGCCCATGTCGGCCTCGAGGATCTCGGCGTCTATGGCGGCGCCGATCTGGCGCGGTTCGTGCGCCTGGCCGATGCGGCGCTCGCGATCCGCCGGACCGGGGAGACGGCGCTGCGGATCGACGATCCGGAGGCGAGCGCCGGATCGCCGGTCGCCGGTGTCACCGTGGTCACCATCGTCAATGCGGACATGCCGTTCCTGCTCGACTCCACGCTTGCCGAGCTGCAGGCCTTCGGGGCGGGCGTCCGGCTCGTCGCGCATCCGATAATCGGCGTGCGCCGCGACCGGAAGGGCCGGCTCGAAGCCTATCACGGCATCGGCTCGGCACCCGCCGGGACCCTCCGCGAAAGCCTGATCCAGGTCCATCTGGCGCGCATCGAAGGGGAGGAGCGTCGCGACGATCTTGGCGCCCGCCTCCAGTCCCTCTTCGTCGAGGTGCGGCGCGCGGTGACCGACTGGCCGGCCATGCTCGACCGGATCCAGGGCGTGATCGCCGACTATCGCACCACGCCGGCACCGATCCCGGACAGCGAGCGATCGGAGGCGGTGGCCTTCCTCGAATGGCTCGCCGAGGGCCACTTCACCCTGCTCGGCGTCCGCGACTACGACTTCGCCGGTCGGGCAGGCGGGGCCGACCTGCGGCGGGCCGACGGAGCCGGCCTCGGGATCCTCCGCGATCCTGCCGTGCGCGTGCTGCGCCGCGGCGGCGAGGGCGTGACCGTGACGCCCGCCATCCGGGCGTTCCTCAGGCAGCCCGGGCCGCTGATGGTGGGCAAGTCGAATCTCGTCAGCCGCGTCCATCGCCGCACCTATGCCGACTATGTCGGCGCCAAGCGCTACGACGCCGGGGGAGAGCTCGCCGGCGAGACCCGATTCCTCGGATTGTTCACCTCCGCCGCCTATACGCGCTCCGTCACGGCCGTCCCGTTCGTCCGCCTCAAGGTCGCCCGTGTCCTGGAGAATGCCGGGTTCGACCTCGCAAGCCACTCGGCCAAGGCACTCGCCAACGTCCTCGAGACCTATCCGCGCGACGAACTCTTCCAGATCGACGAGGACACGCTCCTCGACTTCGCCCTGCAGATCCTGGCCCTCGGCGAGCGTCCGCGCGTCCGTGTCCTGGTCCGCCCGGACCGCTTCGACCGGTATGTCTCGGTGCTCGTCTTCGTACCGCGGGACCGCTACGACAGCGACGTCCGGGGGCAGATCGGAGACTGCCTGGCAAAGGCCTTCGGAGGGCATGTCTCCGCCTTCTATCCCTTCTTCCCCGACGGAGCGCTGGTCCGCGTCCATTTCATCATCGGACGCCCCGCCGATGGCGCGCCGCCCGCGCCCGACCAGGCGACGCTTGAGGCCGAGGTCGCCGAGATCGTCACCGACTGGGGGGACGATCTCGCCGCCGCGATCCGGCACCATGGCGACGGCGAAGCCGCCGAGCGGCGGCACGCCGCCTGGGGGGAGGCATTCCCTGCCGGGTATCGCGAATCGACCGCGCCGGCAGCGGCGGTGGACGACATCGTCGCCATGGAGGGGCTGACCGAGGCGCGCCCCATCGCCGGGAACTTTCACCATCCGGGCGACGCCGCCGCGCATGGTGTCGGGCTGAAGCTCTTCCACCTCGCGCGACCGATCCCGCTGTCGCAGCGCGTCCCGATGCTCGAGAACCTCGGGCTCCGCGTCATCGACGAGCAGACCCACGAGGTGCGGCCGCCCGGGCAGGCGATGGTTTTCGTCCACGACATGAACCTCGAGCGGGCCGACGGCGAGGCGTTCGATCTCGAGGCCACCGCCGGCGAAGCGCTCGCGACCTTCATGGCGGTCTGGGAGGGCGTGGCCGAGAGCGACGGCTTCAACGCCCTCACCGTGACGGCGGGGCTGCCCTGGCGGGAGGTCGCGCTCCTCCGTGCGGTGGCGTGCTATCTCCGCCAGGGCGGCACGCCCCTCACCCAGAACTACATGTGGGAGACGCTCGCCCGGCATCCGTCGATCGCTGCCGCGCTTGTCGCGCTCTTCCGGCAGCGGTTCGACCCCGGGGCGGCCGACGCCGCCGCGACTGCCGGGACCGTGGCGGCGATCGAGGCGGCTCTCGAGGACGTCGAGAGCCTCGAGGAGGACCGGGTCATCCGGCGCTTCCTCAACATCGTCGAGGCCATCGTCCGGACGAACTACTTCCAGCCCGGGGAGGACGGCGCGCCGTGCCCGGAGATCGTCTTCAAGCTCGATCCGCGTCGGGTCGACGATCTGCCGGCGCCGCGGCCTTTCCGCGAGATCTTCGTCTACGGGCCGCGCGTCGAGGGCGTTCACCTCCGGTTCGGCGCCGTGGCGCGCGGCGGCATCCGCTGGTCGGACCGGCCGCTCGACTTCCGCACCGAGATCCTCGGTCTCGCCAAGGCGCAGCAGGCGAAGAACGCGGTCATCGTGCCGGTCGGCGCCAAGGGCGGTTTCGTGCCGAAGCAGCTGCCCCCGGCGTCGGACCGGGCGGCCTGGGCGGCCGAGGGCCGGAGCGCCTACGAGATCTACATCTCGAGGCTTCTCGACATCACCGACAACCTCGACGGGACGAAGGTCGTCCCGCCGCATGGCGTCGTCCGTCGGGACGGCGACGACCCCTACCTCGTCGTCGCCGCCGACAAGGGCACCGCGACCTTCTCCGACACCGCCAATGCGATCGCCGAACGCCGCGGCTTCTGGCTCGGCGACGCCTTCGCCAGCGGCGGCTCCCACGGTTACGACCTCAAGAAGATGGGCATCACCGCCCGTGGCGCGTGGGTCGCGGTGGAGCGCCACTTCCGCGAAATGGACATCGACATCCGGACGACGCCCTTCACTGTTGTCGGCGTCGGCGACATGTCGGGCGACGTGTTCGGAAACGCGATGCTGCTGTCGCCCGCGACCAGGCTCGTCGCCGCATTCGACCACCGCGACATCTTCATCGACCCCGACCCGGACCCGGAGGCGAGCCTCGCCGAGCGGCGCCGTCTCTTCGACCTGCCGCGCTCGAGCTGGCAGGACTACGACAGGGCGCTGATCTCGAAGGGCGGCGGCGTCTTTTCGCGCAAGGACAAGTCGATCCCGCTGTCGGCGGAAATCCGGGCCTTCCTCGACCTCGACGGCGCCCGGGCGGCGCCGGGCGAGGTGCTGCGCGCCATCCTCAAGGCGCGCGCCGACCTCCTGTTCTTCGGCGGCATCGGCACCTTCGTCCGGGCCGACAGCGAGTCGGACGAGCGCGTCGGCGACCGTGCCAACAACGCCATCCGCATCACCGCCGAGGAGCTCCGCGTCCGGGTCGTGGGCGAGGGCGCGAATCTCGGCATGACCCAGCTTGGCCGGGTCGCCTACTGCCTCCATGGCGGGCGCTGCAACTCCGACGCCATCGACAACTCCGCCGGCGTCAACACCTCGGACCTCGAGGTGAACATCAAGATCGCCCTGCGTGCCGCGATTCGCGCGGGGCGCCTCGATCCGAAGAAGCGCGACGCGCTGCTCGTGGCGATGACCGACGAGGTCGCCGCCCTCGTGCTCCGCAACAACTACGAGCAGACGCTGGCGATCTCGCTGGCGCGGAGCCGCGGCCTCGCCTTTCTCGGCTTCGAGGGCCAGCTGATGCGCGACCTCGAGCGCCGCGGCCTGCTCGACCGCAAGGTCGAAGCGCTCCCCGACGACGCCGTCCTGGCCGAACGCGAGGCGGCCGGCCGGCCTTTGACCCGCCCCGAGATCGCAGTTCTGCTCGCCTTCGCCAAGATCGCGCTCAAGACCGACCTGCTGGCGGCGGCGGTCGCCGACGACCCCGCCCTGGACGACGAACTGCGGCGCTATTTCCCGACGCACATGGCAAGGACCTTCTCGTCCGAAATCGAGGCCCATCCGCTCCGGGCCGAGATCGTGGCCACGGGAATCGCCAACGCGATGATCAACGACGGCGGCCCGACCTACGTTGTCCGGGCGGCGGAACGCACCGGCGCAGCACCGCTTGCCGTGGCGCGCGCCTTCGTCGCGGTGCGCGAAGCGTACGGCCTAGAGGATCTGGGCGCCGCCATCGACGCGCTCGACAACCGCATTCCGGGCATGGAGCAGATCGGCCTCTACCGGGATGTGCAGGATCTGCTCGGCGCCCGCACCGTCTGGTTCCTCAGGAACGTCTCGTTCGACGCCGGCATCGCGCCGGTGGTGGAAACCTATGGCGCGGCCATCGCCGAACTGGCGGGCCTTCTCGATCGCGTGCTGCCGCAGCGTTTCCTCGATGTCCTCGGCGCCGCCGCCGGGGATCTCGCGGCGATCGGGGTTCCGGACGAGCTGGCCCGCCGCATCGCGATGCTTCCGGCCCTCGGTCCCGCGCCCGACATCCATCTCGTCGCCGAGGCGACGGGACACTCGTTCGCCGAGGTGGCACCGGTCTATTTCGAGACCGCCCACCGGCTGAAGACGGCACGAATCGGCCGCCTCGCCGACTCGATCCCGGTTGCCGACCAGTTCGACGGCCTCGCCCGCGATCGGGCGCTCGAGATGCTCGGTGT
>JAEZEN010000100.1 GCA_023433185.1 Pseudomonadota bacterium
TCCGCCATCACGCCTCGGAACGCGGGCCCGCGTTCGGCGCGGCCCGCCTCGCGCGGCTTGCCGCGGGCGATGGCGACATCGCCGCCGTGGTCATCGCACCCCCGGTCGCAGATCTGATCACGCCGGACCCTGCCCTTCACGAGGCCTATCGACCCCGCGTCGCGGCCTTCCGCGCGCTCTACCGCGCGTTGACGCCGGTCTGGCCCAGCGTCGCGCTGTGACGGATTGCGGGGGCGACGCCGCGTCGACGCGGGATCAATCACTTAGCCGGCACTGAACGATATCACTGGTTTCCTGCGGCTTTTCCTGCCGCGACGGAGAGGGCATAAGTCCTGTCCCTCACGAATCGGCGGGCGGGCTCCGGTTGGCGCATCTCGACAAGCATCTCAAGAAGGTAGGCCACCTCGAGGAGGCGCGCTCGACCATCGCCCGGCCGTTCGCGGCACCGGGGCTGGCCGCCACCTTCCTGTTCGTCATCCTCGTCGCGGCGATCGCCACGACACCCTCCGGCCCGCTGACGTTCTACGTCATCGCCGGCGTCGTGATCGCCGGTTACATGGCGCTCTATGTCGGCGCCAACGACGTCGCCAACAATGTCGGCCCCGCGGTCGGGGGACGGGCGCTGACGCTCGGTGCCGCGCTCGCCATCGCCGCGGTTTTCGAAGCGGCCGGTGCGCTGCTCGCCGGCGGCGACGTCGTGACCACCATCTCGCGCGACATCATCCGTCCCCAGGCGGAGATGGGCGCCCTCAGGTTCATCCTCCTGATGATGGCCGGCTTCCTCGCCTCGGCGATGTGGATCCACCTCGCCACCTATCTCGGCGCACCGGTATCGACCACGCATTCGGTAGTCGGCGGCGTGATCGGCGGCGGCATCGCCTCTTCGGGTATCGCCGCGATCGAGTGGTCGACCATGGGCAAGATCGCGGCGAGCTGGGTGATCTCGCCGGTGATGGGCGGCCTGCTCGCCGCCGGCCTCTACTGGCTGGTGCGCACGCTGGTGATCGACCGGCCGGACCCCTTCGCCGCGGCACGGCGCTGGTTGCCGCTCATCGTCGCCCTGATGGCCGGAATCTTCGCCATGTACCTGGCGACCAAGGGCCTCTCCCATGTCTGGCGACCATCGACGCCGACGCTCGGTCTCGTGGGGCTTGCCGCCTTCGCCGCCGTCGGCGCGGCGTCGATTCCCTGGCTCCGCCGACAATCCGCTGTCGTCGAAGGCGCCGGACGGCCGGTGACGGCCCTCTTCACGCTCCCTCTGATCGGGGCGGCGTGCCTGCTGTGCTTCGCCCACGGTGCCAACGACGTCGCCAACGCGATCGGCCCCCTGGCGGCGATCGTCGCCGCGGCCAGGACGGGGGCCGCAGCGCCCCAGGAGGTGGCCCTCTCCTGGTGGCTCCTCCTCATCGGCGCCGTCGGCATTTCGCTGGGTCTCGCCCTCTTCGGACCGACCGTGATCAAGACCGTCGGCCAGAAGATCACCAAGATGAACCCGAGCCGCGCCTATTGCGTGGCGCTCGCGGCCGCGACGACGGTGCTGATCGCCTCGGCGCTCGGCCTGCCCGTATCCTCGACCCACATCACGGTGGGCGGCGTCTTCGGCGTCGGCCTGCTCCGCGAGGCGATCACCAACAAGGGGATCGCGAACCCCGCCGTCCGCCCCCGCACCCGCTTCCTCCGGATCTCCTCCCTCAACAGCACCCCCGCCGAGGCGATCGCGCGCACCGAGAAGCGCGAACGGCGAAAGCTCGTGCGCCGGCAATATGCCCTGTCGATCGGCGCAGCCTGGGTGATCACCGTGCCGGCGACCGCGACCCTGGCCATCCTCCTCTATGCCATCCTCGCCGCGGCGTCCGGGGTCTGATCAGGCGCCGCCTTCGCGGAGGGTGCGGGCAAAGCTGCGCACCAGCGCGACGATGCGCTTGTCCGTGATCAGCCGCGACGCCTCGGCGAGCGTGACCCAGTGACGGTAGCGCTGGCTGGTCTCTTGCCACGCCTCGTGCTGATGCTCGACCCGGAGCGGATACATGTCGACCTCGATGACGAAGCGCCGCACGCCGCGCGTCTTCCAGGCGCGATAGGCGCCCGCTGGCGTCTCAGCGATCACCCCCTCCACGCCGGCCTCCTGGAACGCCTCCCGCGCGGCCGACTGGGAAGGCGTCATCCCGTCGGCGATCTTTCCCTTCGGGAAGATCCAGTGGCCACGCTGGCGGGACGTGACGAGCAGGAAGACCGGCGTCTGCTCGACGATGGCATAGGGGATGACGCCGCTCTGCCGTTCGTCGACCGGGGCATGGGCGGGCGGCGGCGGCGTAATGCGCTCGAGAAGGGCGATGGCACTTTCGACGAGCATGAGAGAATCGGTGTCCTCGCAACGGTTCGCCCGACACCGTAGCGGCCTGCCCCCGCCCCCGGCAACGGCGCCACTGCGCGCCGGCGACGCTCAGGCGGCCGGCAGACAGGCCGGGCCGATCGGCGCGAAGGACTTGTAGGTGAGGACGAATTCCTGGTGGCCGAGTTCCTCGGACTTCGTCCGCGTGCCCGTGCCGAGCGCCACGACGAGATCGCGGATCTCGACGCCGACCGCATCGAGGCTCGCCCCGCCCTCGAGGATGCGGCCGGCATCGATGTCCATGTCGTCGGCCATGCGCCGCCAGGTCTCGGGGTTGGCGCAGATCTTGACCACCGGCGAGATCGCCGAGCCGACCACCGAGCCGCGGCCGGTGACGAACAGCACGGCATGGCTGCCGCAGGCGATCAGCTCCGCGATCTCGGCGTTGTCGTGGATGTTGGGAAAGCCGAAGCGGACCTCGCCGTCGGGCACGACGTCGAGCAGGTAGAGCCCGCCGCGCGGCGGCACGTCCCCCGGCTTGATGAGGCCGGCGATCGGCGAGGCTCCCGACTTGGCATAGGCGCCCATCGACTTCTCCTCGATGGTGGTCAGCCCGCCCTCGGCATTGCCGGCGGCGAAGGAGCCGTAGCCCAGGGTGGCGTAGTAGCGCGCCGCCTTGGCGACGCTCGCCTCGAGCAGCCGGCCGAGCTCCGGAGTGATTGCCCGGCCGGCCATGATGTGCTCGCAGCCGATCAGTTCGCCCGTCTCCTCGAAGATGCAGGCGGCGCCGTCGGCGACCAGCAGGTCGAAGGCGCGGCCGGCGGCCGGGTTGCCGGTGATGCCGGACGTGCCGTCGGACCCGCCGCACACCGTGCCGACGACCAGCTCCGACAGGTCCATCGGCACCGTCTCGGCGGCGTCGAGCACGGCCCGCTGCGCGGCGACGAAGGCCTGTCCCTCGGCGACCGACTTCCGCGTACCGCCCGCCGCCTGGATGACGACGGTGTGGACCGGCCGGCCGCTCTCGGCCACCGCATGCGCCAGCCGATACTTGTTGAAGCTCTCGCAGCCGAGCGAGACGAGGAGGACGGCACCGACATTGGGATGGGTGCAAAGCCGGTCGAGCATCCGCTCGGCATAGCTGTTGGGGAAGCAGCCGGGGAAGCCGATGACGTGGACGTCGCGATCGCGGAACGGCAGCGCGATCTCGCGGGCGACGTGGTGGGCACATTCGACGAGATAGGCCACGACCACGACGTTGCGGATGCCCTTCCGGCCATCCTGCCTGCGCCAGCCGCGCATCATGCGCTCTCCCCCGGCACGCTACGGATGTCCTCGAGGTGATAGGTCGGCGTGTAGTCGCTCCTGACGTTGTGGACGTGGACATGGGCGCCGGCGGCGATCGGCTCCGTGGCCGAGCCGATGGGTGCGCCATGCTTGAGGATGCGTTCGCCGGCGGCGATGGCGCCCCGCGCCACCTTGTGGCCGAGGGGCAGGTCGGCCGTCACCAGGACGTCAACCCCCTCGACGGCGATCCGCTCGCCGGCCCGAACCCGGGCGCGCACCACGAAGACGCTGTCGCGCGGATCGAGAAGCAGGAGCCGGTCGTCGGTGGTCATGGCGATGGAGCCCGGAGGCGGTTGCCCGCCACTGGTGGCAGAAGCCGGCCGCCGCGTAAAGG
>JAEZEN010000138.1 GCA_023433185.1 Pseudomonadota bacterium
GGTCATGGCTGGCGGCACTTCTGGCAGAGGCCGCGGATCTCGATGACCGGGGCCGAGGGGGCGAAGCCGACGGCGGCGGTGACGCCGGCGAGCACGCGGTCGAGATCGGCCGAGGATGCCTCGCCCGCGGCGCCGCAGCCCTCGCAGAGGAGGAACAGCGTGGTCTCGCCGGCGCAATCCGCCCCGCGGTCGCAGGCGACGTAGGCGTTGCGCGATTCGATGCGGTGGGCGAAGCGGTGCTCGACGAGGAAGTCGAGGGCCCGGTAGACGGTCATCGGTGCCGGACGCCGCCCGTCGGCCCCGGCGAGGCGGTCGATCACGTCATAGGCCGAGGCCGGCACGTGGCTCTCCAGCAGCGCGGCGAGCACCGCGCGCCGCTGCTCGGTGAGGCGCAGCCCCTCCCGCCGCGCCGTCGCCTCGGCATGGCGGAGCGCATCCGCGGCGCAGCGGCCGTGGTCGTGATGCTTCTCCTCGAGGATCGCGCTAACATTCGCCATCGTGCTGCTCCCGGCCGCCCCTCTTAGCACCGCTGCCGCGCCAAGACGACGTGCGCATGATGATGCGATGCAATATATAGAGGCCGGGCAGGGCCTTTTCGAGGAGAACACCATGCTGAAGGGCAAGACAGCGCTCGTCACCGGCTCGACCAGCGGCATCGGGCTGGGCATCGCGGCGGCATTCGCGGCGGCGGGCGCCAACGTCGTGCTCAACGGCTTCGGCGATGCCGCGGCGATCGAGGCGACGCGGGCCGGCCTCGAAGCGGAGCACGGCGTCGCCGTCCGCCATTCCGGCGCCGACATGTCGAAGCCCGCCGAGATCGCGGCGATGGTCGCCGACGCGGAGCGGGAATTCGGCACCGTCGACCTCCTCGTCAACAATGCCGGCATCCAGCACGTTGCCCCGGTCGACGAGTTCCCGGTCGACAAGTGGGACCTGATCATCGCCATCAACCTCTCGGCGACCTTCCACGCCATCCGCGCCGCCCTGCCGGGCATGAAGACGAAGGGCTGGGGACGGATCATCAACACCGCGAGCGCCCATGCGCTCGTCGCCTCGCCCTACAAGTCGGCCTATGTCGCGGCCAAGCACGGCATCGCCGGGCTCACCAAGTCGGTGGCGCTCGAGACGGCGACCAGCGGCATCACCGTCAACGCCATCTGTCCGGGCTATGTCTGGACCCCGCTCGTCGAGAAGCAGATCCCCGACACGGCCAAGGCGCGCGGCATGAGCGAGGAAACGGTGAAGCGCGACGTCATCCTCGCCGCGCAGCCGACCAAGGAATTCGTCACCGTCGACGAGGTGGCGGCGCTCGCCGTCTACCTCGCGGGCGACGCGGCGAAATCGATCACCGGCGCCGTGCTGCCGATCGACGGCGGCTGGACCGCCGCCTGAGGCCCGCGGGGCCGCGCCCGCCCCGCGTCGACGCCGCGGCTTGACCCCGGCGCTGCGAGCGGGCAAGAGCGGGCATCATCCCAGGACAA
Organism: Pseudomonadota bacterium; assembly: GCA_023433185.1. The sequence goes on from JAEZEN010000138.1 coordinate 1,482, forward strand.
CGACATCGGAAGAAGAGGTCGCACATGGCTGAAGCCACCGGCGCCGGAATCGGCATCTCGCGGGACCAGCTCCGCTCCATCATCGAGCGCATCGAGCGCCTCGAGGATGAGAAGCAGGAGATCGCCGACGACATCAAGGAAGTCTACGCCGAGGCCAAGGGCAACGGCTTCGATACCAAGATCATCCGCCAGGTCGTCCGCATCCGCAAGCAGGACACCGCCGAGCGCCAGGAGCAGGAAGCCCTGCTCGACGTCTATCTCGCCGCGCTCGGCATGGCGCTCGCCTCGGACCAGACCGCGGAATAGGCCACGGGCCGCGGGATCAGGCGGCGAGGGCCGCCACCTTCGCGACCAGGTCCGCCTGGCGGTGGATGTTCAGGACGGCGAAGATCCGTTTCAGCACGATCCGGGCCGTCCCCTCGGCGATGCCGAGCTCCGTCGCGGCTTCCCTGACGCTCATGCCCGCCGCGATCAGCGCGGCGAGCCGCGCCTGGCCGAGGGTGAGGCCGAGCGCATCGCGGATCAGCGTCGGATCGACGACCCTGCCCTCCCCGACCCGCTGGCCGAGCACCAGCACGTGCCGCTGCGGGCGATGGATGCCGAGGCTGTCGGCCGATTCCCCGACCAGCGGCACGGCCCAGAGGGCCATCCGCCGGCCGTCCGCATCCGACACGAGGGCCGGAACCGGCGGCGTCTGCGTCCCGCCGTCCTCGCCGTGTGCGCCGCGCACCGCGGCCGCGAAGGCCTCTCGGTCCCGCTCCGCCAGCGGCTCCAGCCGTCCGCCCTTGCGGGTGAAGCATCGTTCGACGAGGCCGGCGGCAGAGCGGTTGACCGCCACCGGGCGCTGGTCGTCATCGAGGATGAAGGCGGGGCGGTCGAGCGCGGCGAAGGCCCCGGCGACCGAGCCATGCGCCGCCCGCCCGTCGGCGATGCGCGACGAGATGCGGAGCGACTGCTCGAGGTGGCGGGAGAGATGGAGGAGGGTCGCGGTGTCCTCCTCAGCGAAGGCGCCAGCCTCCGGCGCCCGCTGGACCACGAGGCCGGCGGGCGAGCCGATGTCGGAATGGATGACGGCCGCCATCTGCCACTTCATGCCGAAGCGCGCCAGGAAATCGGCATAGAAGGGATCGCGTTCGATCTGCTCGGCATCGACAATGTCCTGGTCGCGGTAGACGTCGCCGGCACGGAACTCGAACGCCCCGGGCGGCCCAAGCCACGGGTTGCGCTTCCACCATCCGCCGTCGACATAGGCCCGCACCGCGTCGGCGATCTGCGTGGAATGGAGGGCCACCTGCCAGGCTTCCTGCCGGTGTGCATAAACCAGCGCGCCTTTCGCATCGAGCAGCTCCGCCACGGCATCGAGCGCCGCGCTCCAGCGCTCGGGGCTGAGGGCGGCTTCGTAGATCAGGTAGGCGACTTCACCGAAACGCAAGGGGAAGATATCCGTGCTGCAAGGGCACCCCGATCGATACCCGCTCGAATGCCCGGCACCATAGAGGTAGGCGCCGCCCGGGAGAAGCGGAAATCGTCGGAAACTGCCGTCAAGCCCTTGTCCCAGAAGGGGTATCCGGGCTCGGCCCCGGCCGCGGGACGGATCTCCATGATCCGAGGCGGCGCTGCAGCAGACGCAGAAACGCCGCGACGTCAGCCGCGGCGCTTGCGATCCCGAAAAGGCCCGGTCACGCCTCAGCGCGCGGCGATGATCTCGTGGGTGGTCAGGTCGACCACGGCCGGGGGCTGGGTCGGAGAGCCGGCGAACTGGTCCGTCCGCATGCCGCGATAGACGACCTTGTCGAACCGCGCCGCAAAGGTGACTTCCGGCTTGTCGAGCAGGGCCGGGGTCTCGGCAAAGGCCGGCATCGTGAACACGGCGTAGCGCTTCTCGCGGGTCGACTGTTCCCCGATCCAGATGCGGAGGCCCTGGGTGTCGAGCTTGGTGAGCGTGAGCGTGGCGGCCGGCAGGCGCCCATAGACCTCGTCCGGGGTCTTCACGCGGGCCGGTGCGACCGGCTCGTCGAGCGCCGACAGCGTGTCGCGGAGCGGGTTCGGCTGCGGCGCGGGAATGCCAGACCGCGCAGTGGCCGTGGGTTCTACCGCAGGCGGCGCGGCAGCGGCTGCGGCATAGGCCATCACCGGCGGGCTTGCGGCAGCGCCGGAATCGCGGAACACGGCGGCGGTGATCGTGTCGGCGCGGAGGGTGCGGCTGAGATCGACGCCGATGTCCACGGTCGAGACGATCGCCGTGGGCTGGATCGGAACCGAGGTGCTGGCGGCCGACGGGCGGACCGTGGTGTCGCGCGCCGACATCGCATCGGCGAGCGCCACGGGCACGGGGGGCGCCGACATCGCCTCGTCGAAGTCGATCTCGGCGGCAATCGCATCGAAATCGGCGAAACGGTCGCGGCCGACGACCCGGTCGACCTGCGGGGGGTAGCTGAGGAGCGGCGCTTCGGTTGAGCGCAGTGCCGGGTCGCCCTCGGCGATCGCGATGGCGACCGCGACGCCGTCGGCAGCCACGGCCCCGGCGCCGTCGCGGTCCGGTGCGAGGCGGGGGAGCGGGACATCCTCGGCGGCAATCGCGACCGACTGCCCGGCGCCGGCCGGCTCTTCGGTGCCGAACGCCGGTACGGGACCGCCGCCGCCCGTGGCCCAGGAGACGAGAACCCCCTTGGCCTGTCGCGCCTTGTAGGCGGCGAGCGCCTCGGAATAGCCGGGCAGGGGCTTGCCGTCGGAAGGCGTATGGAGGGTCCCACCCTTGGGGAAGACGGCGACGAGCTCGCCCCGCGACATGCGCGGCCAGTGGCGGACGGAGCCGGTGTCCATGTGGACGAAGGGCGAGCCCGACTTGGGGTAGTAGCCGACACCGCCGGCCTGGGCCTGAAGGCCGAGGGCGCGCAGCTTGGCGAGAGGAACGCCCGGGATGAAGAAGTCGATCGCCTGACCCTTGGTGTGCAGGCTGTTCTCGGCCACGCCGGAGGAACGGCGGCGCAGGGCCGAATTGGTCTCCGGCGCGCGGTAGGCGGAGATGATGGTGATCGGGCGCGTCGCTCCGGACTTGCTGTAGACCTCCCACAGGATGTCGAAGAGCTTCGGGTCCATCTTGGTCGGCTTGTTCTGCCGCCAGTCCCGCGCGAACCGGTTGAGCTGGGCCAGCCCGGCCTGGTCGAAGCGGCCGTTGCGCTTGTAGACGATCGTCGCGGTCTCACGCGTATGGGCGTTGTAGAGCTTGAGCGAACGGGTCTCGGCGGCCGCCCCGAAACCGATGCTCGAGGCCGAGAGGAACAGTATCGCCGCGGTGAACAATCGTCCTAGCAAGTGGATCGTCCCTCGCCCCTCAACGCCACCTGCGTGGTGTGCACCGTCACGGCCGTCCCCGTCTGTCTGTCCGACCCGGATCGTCGACTCGCCGGCCCATCGTCGGCCGACAATGTTAACGACCCATTACCAGAAATGGCGGTGATTTTCCCACCCGTCCCCGGTGCCTGCCGAACTAAGGTTGAATCGTGGCATTTAAGCGGCGCGTTGGCAACCGCCCTCGCCGGGAATCCCGGGGATTTCAGGACAGTCCCAGCGCCGCCGCGACCCGTTTGTCGTGGCCATAGATGTCGTCCCTGACCTGGAGCTTGCCGGCCGGATCGAAGAAGGCGGTGAAATAGGTGATGTGCACCGGGACAAGCGTCTGGAGATTGGACCAGCTCTCGCCGCCGCCGACCCGCTTGCGGAGCGCCGCGGCGCTGGCCTCCCCGGGGTTGGACAGCAGCGCCTCGGTGAAATCCCAGGGATTCATGACCCGGACGCAGCCGTGGCTGTAGGCCCGCACCTCGCGCTCGAACAGGCTCTTCGAGGGTGTATCGTGCAGATACACGTTGTGCTTGTTCGGAAAGAGGAATTTGACCTGCCCGAGGGCGTTGGCGCTCCCCGGCGGCTGGCGCACCTGGATCTTCCGGGCATCGACCTTCTGCCAGTTGACCTGACGCGGATCGACCGCCCGCACCTTGCCGCCGACATTGGCCAGAACCTGGTAGCCGCGCATCCCGCCGCCGCTCCGCAGCTTCGGCAGCATCTCGTTGCGGACGATGGAGGGCGGCACGTTCCAGTAGGGATTGACCACCACATGGCGGATCTCGTCGGAGAACGCCGGGGTCGGGGAGCCGACCTTGCCGACGACGACCCGCGTATCATAGGTGACTTCTCCACCGCGACGCACGCGAAGCGTGTATTCGGGGATGTTGACCGCGACATGGAAGTCGCCGAGGTCCCGCGGCATCCACCGCCAGCGCTCCATGTTGACGAGGATTGTGGCGACGGGATCGGCACCGCGACGGTTCATGGCCGCGACGGTGTTCTTGCCGACGAGGCCGTCGACGCGAAGCCCGGCGGATGCCTGGAACGACTCGACCGCGGCGACGAGGGCCTCGTCATAGACCTCGGGATCGACCCGCGCCGCGGCGAGCTGGAGACGCGCCCGGATCACCGGCACCCGCGGATCGCTCATCCCCGGCTTGAGGAGGGCGCCGCCGGGGACTTCGGGCAGCGCCTGGGCCGCGCCGTCCTCCGCCCGCAGGCGAGCCAGCTCGGCGCGGAGCGCGGCGAACTCGGGATGGGGCGGGTTGTAGGCCGCCAGAGTCGCGGCCGGATCATGGGACTCCGAGACGAGGGCCAGCACCTCGCCGGCCGACGGCGGATCGACCGCGTAGTCGAGATTGGCGCTCACCTTGGTCGGCGTGACCCGTCCCGCATAGGCGTGCCGCGCATAGAGCGCGACGGCCTGGCTGAGCAGGATGTCGTAGTGCGCCACGCGGGCGGGCGGCGACTGGAAATCGCGGCCGAGCTCCGCCCATGGCAGCCGGTAGTCGGCCGGGTCGAGGCCGTCCTCGCCGGCGCGCGCGATGCGGTCCATGAGGCCGCGCGCGGCAGGCGTATAGGTGCCGTCGGCCACCCACACCGGCATGTTGCCGCGCCCGGCATAGAAGGCGGCGATATCGGCCGCGTCGCCCTTGTCGAGGACGCCGTCGGCGACGGCCGTGGCGAGGGCCGTAGCGAGCGCGCCGGCCAGCGGGTCGGCCATCGCGGGGACGCTGGCATAGTCGGGCGAAATCGGACCGGGGGAGATGGCCGTCACATCGCCGGCCGGCGCGGCCCACGCGCCGGTGACCAGCGCCGTGGTGAAGAGAACGCCCAGAACGCCCCGCCTGCCCAAGATCATCGTCCTGCCCCCGTCTTCACCCGATCTCGAACGTCAGGCGTCCCCCAGGAAACGCCCGCCGCGACAATACAACCCGCATACCCGCCCGGAGGTTTCGGTCGCGATCACATTGCGGCGATCTTCATGCCGCGGCTATGTCGTCGGTCACATCGCCCTCGAGGCCGAGCTCCTTGAGCTTGCGGTAGAGGGTGGAGCGGCCGATGCCGAGCTTGCGGGCGACGAGCGAGATGCGGCCCTGGTAGCGCGACAGGGCGAGCCGGATCATCCGTGCCTCGACCGCGGCCAGCGGACGGATGTCGCCGGACGCATCGAAGGCGAAGGTATCGTCGTCGCCCTCGCCCCCCGCCGGGCCGGACCGTGCGATGGCGACGGGCCCCGTGCCGAGCGGCAGATGCGCCGTCGCCGCGAGCGGCGGTGGCCCCTCGACCTGATGAGCGACCTGGGGAAACTCGGCGGGCGTCAGCCATGCCTCGTCGGCGAGGACCACGGCCCGGAACATGGCGTTCTCGAGCTGCCGCACATTGCCGGGCCAGTCATGGCGCTGGAGCAGGTCGAGGGCGTCCGCCGAGACGCCGCGGATGAACGCCTTGCCCTCCTCGGCGGCGAAGCGCGCGGTGAAGTGGCGGACCAGCTCGGCGATGTCCTCGCGGCGCTCGCGGAGCGGCGGAACGCGGATCGGAAAGACGTTGAGCCGGTAGTAGAGGTCCTCACGGAAGGCGCCGGCCTTGACGAGGTCGATCAGGCTGCGATTGGTCGCCGAGATGAGCCGGAAGTCCACCCGCACCGGCCGGCGCGCGCCCACCGGGTCGATCTCGCCGTCCTGAAGGGCGCGGAGAAGCTTGACCTGGACGTCGAGCGGCAGCTCGCCGACCTCGTCGAGGAAGAGCGTGCCGCGATCCGCCTCGCGGAACTTGCCGACATGCTTCTCGGCGGCGCCGGTGAAGGCGCCCTTCTCATGGCCGAAGAGGATCGATTCGACCAGGGTCGCGGGGACCGCACCGCAATTGAGGGTGACGAAGGGCCTGGCGCGGCGGTCGCTGGTGCCCTGGATGGCGCGGGCGACGAGTTCCTTCCCGACCCCCGATTCGCCCTCGATGAGGATGGGGATCTGCGATGCCGCGGCCCGCCGGCCGAGGGCGATGACGCGCTCCATGGCCGGGCTGCGGGTGATGATGTCGGTGAAGGTCAAGGTGCCGGCGGCACTCCGCTTCATGCGCTGGATTTCGCCCTCGAGCGCACCGAGGCGAAGCGCGTTCTCGATCGACACCTGGAGGCGGTCCGGCGAGACCGGCTTGACGACGAAATCGGCGGCCCCGGCGCGCATCGCGGCGACCACCGTCTCGATCCCGCCATGGGCGGTCTGGACGATCACCGGCAGGAGCCGATCCTCGGCGCGGAGCCGGGCGAGGACCGCCATGCCGTCGACCTCCGGCATCATCAGGTCGAGGATCATCAGCGCCACCGCCTCGCCGTCCGGCGCGGCCAGCTTGTCGATCGCCTCCCGCCCCGAACTCGCGGTGAGCGGCCGGTGGCCGAAGCGCTCGACCGCGTGGCCGAGCAGGCGGCGCTGGACCGGTTCGTCGTCGACGATGAGGATGGTGGCGGACATGGGGCCGATGATCGGCCGACGCGGTTAACGGGGACCTAACCGGCGGCAGGACGGCGCGCGGCCCCGCCTGGCCTGACCCGCGTTGCCTCGATGGACGGCGGCCCGGCCCGGTTCTATCGGGGCAACCCGCCCCGGCCGAGCGGGCTGAACGCATTGTGGGCAAGCCAGATCGAAAAGCCGGCGGCGAGAAGGACAAGCGTGGCGACCACGATGACCGGAATCAAGATGAAGAGCGACATACCATCGACATGGCGCCGAATTGTGGGCTTTCGATGACATGATCCGGCCTGGGCGTTCACTCATCGCCTCAGGTTAAGCTTGGAATAGTCCCAAATCGCATCGCCGATTTACTGTCTTGAGACTTTCGGCGACACGACCTTCCGCGGACTCCCCCTCCGGAAAAGACCAGGGAAAGCCGGCGCCGCCTACCGGGGATAGGCGAGGCTCGGGTACCACTGCGGGTCCCGACCCTCGGGCGTGAGGTCGAGGAAGTTCCACAACGGCATGAGGTCGGGGGCACCGCGGGGATCCTCGCCGGGGTCGGCGGTCTGGCCCATCTCGTCCTGCCAGAAATGACGGATCGTGCCGTCGCGCCGGGTGAAGACGTTGAGGCCGGGCACGTCGGCATCCTCAGGGTGAACGAAGTCGCGGGTGTAGTCGCCGCTCATGTCCGAATAGAGCCGGAGGTGCTTCCAGCCGCGCTCCTCGGCGAAGGCAGCCAGCCGTCCGATGGGCGAGCGGGCGACCATGACCAACGACGCCTTCTGCCCGATATGGTCGGCGTTGCCGTCCCAGGCGCTCATCGCCGCCGTGCACATCGGGCAGGGGCGCGCCCGTTCGGGGCCATACATGAACTTGTAGACGACGAGCGTGTCGTGCGGCCCGAACAGGTCGGCGAGGGATGCCGGCCCGCCGGCGCCGTCGAAGACATACTGGCGCGCCACCGGCGGCCCCGGCGGCAGCGCCCGGCGCTGCCGGGCGACGCGCTCGATCTGGCGGCGGAGCGCGATCTCCTCCGCGAGCAGCGCGGTGCGGGCACGGCGGTATTCCGGGCTCTCACCGGCCACGTCGATCGTGCTGCGGGCGGCGAGTTCCTCGGCGGGAACGAGGGTGGGTACATCGTTCATGGCGGGCTCCTCCGGTGGGTCTCCGTCAGGACGACGAACGGCGGCCGGCGGATTCGACACGTCGCGCCGTCCAGGGGGCGCTGTCGGGTTGCCTTCGCGGCCGTCCGGCCATAGCTGATAGCGTCGGCCTCCAATCCGAAAGAAGCAGCCCCATGTCCCTGGACGATCCCTTCGCCGTCGTGATTGAGAATCCCTATGGCGAGTTGCCGGAGTGGAACCTCGCCGATCTCTATCCGGGCGAGGACTCGCCGGAACTCAAGGCCGCGCTTTCGCGCGCCGAAGCCTCGTCGATGGCCTTCGCCGAGCGCTGGCGGGGCAAGCTCGGGGACATCGCTGCCGGCGCCGAAGCCGGGACGCGGCTCGCCGAGGCGGTCCGCGAATACGAGGCGCTCGACGACCTGCTCGGCCGCATCATGTCGTTCGCCGGGCTCCGCCACGCCGGCAACACGATCGACCCGGCGATCTCGAAATTCTACGGCGACGTCCAGGAGCGGATCACCAACGCGGCGACCCACCTCCTCTTCTTCACGCTGGAACTGAACCGCATCGACGACGCGGTGCTCGCCGTCGCCATGGAGGATCCCGCCCTCGGCCACTACCGGCCGTGGCTCGAGGACGTGCGGAAGGAGAAGCCGCACCAGCTCGAGGACCGGGTCGAGCAGCTCTTCCACGAGAAGTCGGTCACCGGACGGGGCGCCTGGAACCGGCTCTTCGACGAGACCATCGCCACGCTCCGCTTCAAGGTCGGGGAAGAGGAACTGGCGATCGAGCCGACCCTCAATCTCCTCCAGGATTCCGACGGCGCCAGGCGGCGGCAGGCGGCGGAAGCGCTCGGCGAGACCTTCAAGGAGAACATCCGTCTCTTCACGCTGATCACCAATACCCTCGCCAAGGACAAGGAGATCTCCGACCGCTGGCGGAACTTCGACGACGTCGCGGCGTCACGCCATCTCGCCAACCGGGTCGAGCCGGAGGTGGTCGACGCGCTGGTCGCGGCGGTGACGGCGGCCTATCCGCGGCTCTCGCACCGCTACTACAGGCTCAAGGCGAAATGGTTCGGCCGCGATGTCCTGCCCTACTGGGACCGGAACGCGCCGCTGCCCAAGGTGCCGCAGCGGACGATCCGGTTCGAGGAGGCGCGGGCGACCGTGCTCGGTGCCTACGGGCTGTTCTCGGGGGAGATCGCCGACATCGCCCGGCGCTTCTTCGAGGAGCGCTGGATCGACGCGCCGGTCCGCCCGGGCAAGGCGCCGGGGGCCTTCTCGCACCCCACCGTTCCCTCCGCCCACCCCTACATCCTCCTCAACTACCAGGGGAAGGTGCGGGACGGTATGACGCTGGCCCACGAGCTCGGCCACGGCGTCCACCAGGTGCTCGCCGCGCCGCAGGGCGCCCTGATGGCGCCGACGCCGCTGACGCTGGCCGAGACCGCGAGCGTGTTCGGCGAGATGCTCACCTTCCGAGCGCTCCTGGCCGAGACCGCCGACGCGGCGCAGCGGAAGGCGATGCTGGCCGCCAAGGTCGAGGACATGATCAACACCGTGGTCCGCCAGATCGCCTTCTACAGCTTCGAGCGGAAGCTCCATATCGAGCGGCGCGAGGGCGAACTGACCGCGGAGCGGATCGGCGAATTGTGGATGGAGGTGCAGGGTGCAAGCCTCGGCCCGGCGATCCGCCTCGGCCCGGGCTACGAGACCTTCTGGTCCTACATCCCGCACTTCATCCACTCGCCCTTCTACGTCTACGCCTATGCCTTCGGCGACTGTCTGGTAAATTCGCTCTACGCGGTCTACGAGGAACACCCGCAGGGCTTCGAGGCGAAGTACCTCGCGATGCTCAGGGCCGGCGGCACCAAGGGCCACAAGGAGCTGCTCGCCCCCTTCGGCCTCGCCGCCACCGACCCCGGCTTCTGGGACAAGGGCCTCGGCGTCATCGACGGGCTGATCACCGAGCTCGAGGCGATGGAGAAGTAGTCCCCATGCCCCTGATCCTCTTCATCCTCATCGTGATCCTGATCGCCCACATCGGGTTCTGGGACACCTTCGGTGCGATCCTCGGCGCGGTCGCGATGATGGCGCTCTTCATCATCCTCGTCGTGGCGGTGATCGCGCTGATCGGCATGTACGTGGCGCGGCGGCTGCTGTCGTAGCGCTTCCTTGCCGGCGCCACCGGAATGTTGTACAATGTGTACAACAACAAGGATTGGATGCCATGAAACTCGAAGTGAAGAAGATCGGGAACTCGACCGGCCTCATCCTGCCGAAGGAACTCCTCACCCGTCTCGATTTTCGACAGGGCGACTGGCTAAGCGTCGTCGAGATGGCTGATGGAAGCCTTCGGCTCAAGCGCTCGGAAGAGACATTCGACAAGGGAATGGAGATCGCGGAGAAGGCGATGGATACCTATCGCAACGCGCTGCAGGAACTTGCCAAGTGAGGGAAGAGCCGATCTGGCTTCCAACAGATCTGGTCATCGCCATTCACGACAGACAGCTGCAGAGGTTCGGAGGACCGCCGGGCATCCGCGATGCTGGCGCGCTGGAATCGGCACTGGATCGGGCGAGGAACCGGTGGGCCTACGAGGAAGGCGATCTGGCGCAACTCGCAGCCGCCTATGCCTTTGGCATCGCCAGAAACCATCCCTTCGTCGACGGAAACAAGCGCGCAGCCCTCCTGTCGCTTGTCACCTTCCTCGGGCTGAATGGCATCGACTTCGTTGCTGACGAGGCCGAAGCCGTTGTCATGATCCGCGACCTCGCCGCCGGCCTCGTCGGGGAGGAGGGCCTGACCCGCTGGATCCGCGACAACTGGCCCTCCGGAGCGTAGACCGGCGCTCCGCGAGAAGCGCGGCTGGCGGACCGAGGCTGCGACACCTCGCCATGCGGCGCGCTCACAGCCTTCCCGCCGCCCACATCGGCGCCTAGATTCGGCGCATGGAGAACGATCCGGAACAGAACCGCCTGACCCGCCGCATCGGCCGCTATGCCCGGGTCGGGGCCAATGTCGGTGGCGTCGCCGCGCGCGTCGCCGGCGCCCGCCTGATGGGCCGCGAACTTTCGGACCCGAAGAACGGCGCGGAACTCGCCCGGGCGCTGGGCGGGCTGAAGGGCCCGCTGATGAAGGTCGCGCAAATCCTCGCCACCGTGCCCGACCTGCTGCCGCCCGAATTCGCCGCCGAGCTCAGGACGCTCCAGTCCGCCGCGCCGCCGATGGGTCCGGCCTTCGTCAAGCGCCGCATGCAGGCCGAGCTGGGGGCGGACTGGGAAAGCCGCTTCGCGTCGTTCGACAAGGCGCCGGCGGCGGCCGCCTCGCTCGGCCAGGTCCATCGCGCCACCGGCCATGACGGGCGGCGCCTCGCCTGCAAGCTCCAGTACCCGGACATGCAGTCGGCGGTCGAGGCCGACCTCTCGCAGCTCGGCGTGCTGCTCTCGCTACAGCGCCGGATGAACCCCGAGATCGACACGTCGGAGATCGCCAAGGAGCTGGCCGAGCGGCTCCGCGAGGAGCTCGACTATGTGCGCGAGGCCCGCCAGATGCGGCTCTACGGCATCGCGCTGGCGCAGGAGCCCCTGGTGGCTGTGCCCGAGCCGGTCGAGGACCTCTCGACCCGCCGGCTCCTGACCATGACGTGGCTCGACGGCAGGCCGCTGATGGACTTCCTCGACCACGACCTCGCCGACCGCAACCGCATCGGCACCGCCCTCTTCCGGGCGTGGTGGCACCCCTTCGCCCGCCACGGCATCATCCATGGCGACCCGCATCTCGGCAACTACGCGATCTTCGAGGAAGACGGCCACCCGGCCGGGATCAACCTCCTCGACTTCGGCTGCATCCGCATCTTCCCGCCGACCTTCGTGTCGGGCGTGCTCGACCTGTTCCACGGCTTCCTCGAGGACGACCGCGACCGGATCGTCGGCGCCTACGAGAAGTGGGGCTTTCGCGGCCTCGACGACGACGTCATCGACATCCTCAACATCTGGGCCCGCTTCATCTACGGCCCGCTCCTCGACGACCGCGTGCGGACCATCGCGGACGGCGTGAAGCCGCAGGAATACGGCCGCCGCGAAGTCTGGCGGGTGAAGGAGGCGCTGAAGAAGACCAGGCCGATCACGGTGCCGCGCGAATTCATGCTGATGGATCGCGCCGCGATCGGCCTCGGCTCGGTGATGCTGCATCTCCGGGCGGAGCTCAACTTCCACCGCATCTTCATGGAGGCGGTAGCCGACTTCGATGTCGATGCGCTGGCCCGGCGCCAGGCGAAGGCGCTGAAGGCGGTCGGCCTCAGCTGAGCCCGGCGACGAAACGGGCGGCGCCTGCAAGCGGGGCGGCCGCTTCCCCGTACGGCGCGAGGCAATCGCAGGCGGCCGCAGCCTCGGCACGGAGCAGCACCCGCGCCCGGTCCACACCGAGCAGCGTGGCGAGCGACGGCCGGCCCGCGGCGGCATCCTTCTCGATGTCGTCGAGGTCGTCGGCGAGCTGGAAGGCGGCGCCGAAATGGGTGCCGAAGCGGCGGAGTCGATCGCGGTCGTCGGCACTGGCCGCCCCGAGGATGGCGCCGGCCTCGACGGCGAAGACGAACAGCGCCCCGGTCTTCATCGCCTGCATCCGGCGGAGGCTCGCCTCGTCCCACGGGGTGCCCGGGGTCATGTCGAGCACCTGCCCCCCCACCATGCCTCCGGCACCCGACGCGCGGGCGAGGGCGACGACCATGGCGGCCCGAACGTCGTCCGCCGCGTCGAGCCGGCCCAGGATGTCGAAGGCGAGCGTCAGGAGCGCGTCGCCGGCGAGGATGGCGGTCGCCTCGTCGAAGGCGCGGTGCACCGTCGGCCGTCCCCGCCGCATGTCGTCGTCGTCCATCGCCGGCAGGTCGTCATGGACGAGGCTGTAGGCGTGAATGCACTCGAGCGCGGCGGCCGCGGCCACCGCCGCGGGGCGCGGCACGGCGAACAGCGAGGCGGCCTGGATGAGGAGGAAAGGGCGAAGGCGCTTGCCCGGCCCGAGCGCGGCGTAGCGCATCGCCTCGACGAGGCGCGGCGGCCGGGGCGCCTGGCCGGTCTCCGGCGCGGCGGCGAGGAATCGGTCGAGCGCCGCCTCGGTCTCCCGGGCGGCCTCCTTCAGTCCGGTCTGAAAGCGCGTCATCACGCCGGCGGGGATGGGCCAGAAGCCGGTGCCGGTCAAGCGCCGCGATTGCACGCGGCCGCAGGGGCCGCTATCCCGTAGGCATGAGCCGCGCCGCCCCAGCCAAGTCGAAGCGGGCCGCTGCCGGCGCGAAGGCCGGCGGCGCGGACGACGACGGGCCGGCCCACTCCCGCAGCCGCTCGCCGGGCCGGCGCCTGCTCCGCGTCGTGCTGACGGTCCTCGCGATCGTCGTCGCCGCGCCGATCGTGCTGGTGCCGCTCTACCTCGTGGTGCGGCCGATCTCGACCCTGATGATCGCGACGCGCATCGCCGACGGCCCGATCGACCGGCAATGGGTGGCCTTCGACGATATCGCCAAGGTCGCGGTGCTGTCGGTGATGATGTCGGAGGACGCCCGCTTCTGCAGCCATGGCGGGGTCGACTGGGAGGAACTCAACAAGGTCCTCGACAGTCCCGACGGCCCGTCGCGCGGCGCCTCGACCATTTCCATGCAGACCGCCCGCAACCTGTTCCTGTGGCGGGCGCCGAGCTACTTCCGCAAGGCCCTTGAGATACCGCTCGCGATGTATTCGGACGTCGTCTGGAGCAAGCGGCGGACGATGGAGGTCTACCTCAACATCGCCGAGTGGGGGCCGAACGTGTTCGGCATCGAGGCCGCGGCGCAATATCATTTCGGCCGCGCCGCGAGCGATCTCACCTCCAACCAGGCGGCGCTGCTGGCCGTGACGCTGCCCAACCCGCGCGTGCGCAATCCGGCCAACCCCAGCCGGCAATTGCAGGCGCTGGCACGCACCGTCGCGGCCCGGGTGCGGCTCGCCGGCGGCTATATCGAATGCCTCTACCCATGACGAGCAACGCCATGTATAAGGCCGCCACGAAAAGACTTCGAAGGACAAGACCATGGCTGTTCCCAAAAGGAAGACCTCGCGCATGAAGCGTGGTTTCCGCCGCTCCGCCGATGCGCTCAAGAAGCCGACCTATGTCGAGGACAAGGACTCGGGCGAACTGCGCCGGCCGCACCACATCGACCTCAAGTCCGGCATGTATCGCGGCCGCCAGGTGCTGAGCCCGAAATCCGACGCCTGAGCATCGGCTGGATCACGCGGGAAGGTCGGCGCAAGCCGGCCTTTTTCGTTGGCGCGCGAACGGGTAGCATCGGCGCGTTTCAACCACCCGCCAGGGGCGCGCCCACATCATGCTCACCGCCATCCCGCTGACGATCGTCCCGCTGATCGTCTACAATCTCGTCGCCGTCCTCTTCCCGGGTGCGACACCGGACGCGAGCTGGACCCGCGAACTCTTCGGCCTGACCATGGTGTCGGGCGCCCGCTGGGCGCTGACCCTCGGCGACCTCCTGGTGGCGCTCGCCATCGCCTGCCTGTTCCTCGAGATCATCAAGTCCGGGCGGACCGGCAATGCCACGATCGCCAACCACATCCTCTCGACGATCGTCCTGATCGTCTACATCGTAGAATTCGTCCTGGTCTACGCGGCGGCGACCTCGCTGTTCTTCATCCTCACCCTGATCGCGCTGTTCGACGTGATCGCCGGCTTCACCATCACCATCCGGACCGCCTCCCGCGACATCTCCTATTCGCCCGGCTACCATCCGCCCCACCCGCACTGACCGCGGCGGGTGCGGCAGGCCATGGATCGGCGCGCGGACGGCCCGCGGAACGGGCCCCGGACCGCCTATGGCGGCCATGCCGACCTGATGGCCTCGCTCGATGCGCTCCTTGGCGAGCCCTCCCCGGACGCCCACCCGGTCGCCCTGATCCTGACGGCGATCGACCGCTTTGACACGCTCAGCGAGGTCCACGGCTTCGAGGCCGCCGACGAGATTCTCGCCGCGATCGGCGGACGGCTGCGGACGGCGACGGGCAAGAACGCGCTGATCGGCCGCATCGGCGGCGACATGCTCGGTATAGTCATCCCGTCGAGTTCGCCCGCCGCCATGCAGGCGGCGGCCGAGCGGATCCATGCGGCGGTCCGCAACGACATCCTCTCGACCAGCGCCGGCTATGTCGCGGCGACGGTGTCGAGCGGCGGCGCACTCCTCCCCGAGCACGGGCGCACCACCGGCGAGGCGATGGCCCGCGCCCGCGAAGCGCTGCATCTCGCCCGCCGCAAGGGAACCGGCCATTTCGTCGGTTACGCCCCCTCACCCATCCGCCGCGCCGAGCAGGAGGCCAATGCGGCGCTTTCGGCCGACCTGATGGCGGCGCTCACCGAGCGCCGGCTGAGGATCGCGCTCCAGCCGGTGGTCGACATCGACACCCGGGAGCCGCGCTACCACGAGGCGCTGGTGCGCATCGACCGCCCCGGCGAACCGGCGGCCGCCGGTCTCGCGGCCTTCGCCGAACGGCTCGGCC
>JAEZEN010000281.1 GCA_023433185.1 Pseudomonadota bacterium
TGCGGAACAGGAACTCGGCGACCTTCGTGTTGGCCTTGATGTGACCGGTGTCGAGTTCGCGGCGGTAGTGGCGGCGCAGCGTCTTGGGGTCGATGCCGATCACCGTGGCGATGTCGGCCTCGGGAATGCCGTAGGCGGCCATCGCCTCGACCTGGCGGCAGGTGACGGGATCGGGCCTGTGGGCGGGACGTGCCATGGTCAGGCCTCCTCGGGGATCGTGAAGGGGCGGAGGTCGTCGTCGGGAAGCGACAGCGCGAGGTCGGGGCCTGCGCTGGTGCTGGAGGTGCGGTCGGCAGGGCAGGGTGCGTCGCTTCCGCATCAGGAGGGCATCCCGGATCAGGGCGGCTTGGTCTGGGGTCGGTAGCGCCAAGAGCCGGAGGCACCCTTCTTCGTCGCCGTCCTGGGTGACGGCCATGAAGTCGAGGCTCCGCTTGATCGCCGTCCAGTGCCGGGTGGACCGGCCGATGACGTAGGCGAGCCAACTCCTGCCATCGCCCCAGGTCTGGACCGTGCCGCGCCGGCCGGCGATGATCCACCATCCGGCTTCGTCGCGTCGCAGTTGGGAGGGAGCCGCATCGAGCGCTGCGAGCAGGCGCTCCTGCTGCTGGCGGTCATCCCGCGCCTGATCGCGGTTGATGTAGGCGAGCTCGGTCATTCGACATTCCTTGTCGCGGCCCTCTGGCATGGGCGCAGGCCCGGATTGAACTTGATCTCTCTCCCGTTCGGAGCATCAGTGTCGCGGCCCGCCCCGCGGATTAGGGCGACGATGCTCCCCGCGAAGTCCGGGCCCTCCGTTCGTAGGAGAGGCGAATGACCGCCCTCCGCGAACACGGAGAAGCAGCCATGACCGCGAAGACCACGAAGGCGGCGGAAGCCGCCACCGTTGGCACCGACGCGGCTGACAGCGCCCCCCTGGGCGTCACGAAGGCGAAGGCGGCCAAGACCCCCACCACGAGCCGCAAGGCCGGACAGCGCCCTGCTGTGGCCGACGGCGAGGCCAGGACCGAGCGGAAGACCCGCACCGACACCAAGCAGGCAAAGCTGATCGCTATGCTCGAGGCGAAGGACGGCGCCACTGTCGACGGGATCGCCGCCGCCCTCGGCTGGCAGGCCCACACCATCCGCGGCGCCCTCTATGGGGCGCTCAGGAAGAAGCTCGGCCTCGACGTCACCTCGGAGAGGGTGGAGGGGAAGGGCCGGGTCTACCGCATCGGCAACTGACCCTTCCACAGCCCGACGTTCGCCGCCGTCCTCCTGAGGGCGGCGGCTTCTCGTTGAAGGCCTCCGATTCTGATCCGCTCGAACAGCCGGCGAAGCACGTAGGTCCGAGCGATCGACACCGCCGTGAAGATCAGGCCGACAACGAGGTTCTCGCCGAGCGAGAGCTGAATGCTGAACGTCGGAAACGTCAGAAGCTGGACGAGGACGGCGACGCCGTAACCGGCGATGACGTTCGTCGCGGCCTCTATCAGCGCCATCCGCCGCGACTGAGCGGCCGGCTTGCCGACACCCATCCCGGGATTCCTGAAGTTTGCCATGGGCCATCGTGCTGTGCTCGAACACCGTACTGTTCGTGTCATCACCACATACCGGGAGGGGGTACTTCCCGTCCCACCGGCCGATGTCTCACACTCCGCTGTCAGGGGCGACGCTTGCCAAGCAGAAACATGAATTACGGTTTCGTTCGCCAGCGTGTTGGCCGCTCATCTGCCAAGCAATCAGGGCGAGGGCATCGCCCGGCGTCGGTCGACCGTCAGCCGGCTGATCTCGAAGGCGCCACTCGAGGCAGGCGCCACACAACCACGACAGGTCCTCCGCGGCATGTCCGAGAGAACCCCCGTGCCCGTCCTTCGAGTGCGCCCGCATGGGGGATTACAGCGGGTTGTACCCGAAGCAGGAGCGCTCGGAACAAGCGCGCGTGGCTGTTCTCGTCGTCGCCGAAAAACGTCCGCCCCGGGGTGTCGAGCAAGACGCGTTGCGGGCGTAACCGCCGGATCGCGGCGAAGAGCGGCTGGAAGGTCGTGTTAAGGTGATAGCCTCGCCAGATGGTGGCGTCAGGCGCCGAAGATGCGGGTCAGTTCCGCCTGCATCACGTCGGGGGCGACATCGACCCCGGTCCAGTACTTGATACCGATGACGCCCTGGTTGACCAACATACCCAGGCCCGTAATCGCCACACAGCCTCGTGCCTCGGCGTCGCGGATGAGGCGCGGTCTCGGCGGATTGAAGATCACGTCGGCGACCACCATGCCGGGGCGCAGCGTCGCGACGTCGAGGGCGAGCCGTGCATCGAGGTCCGGATAAAGGCCAATTGACGTGGCGTTGACGACGATGTCGGTGCTCTCCGGAACCTTGAAGTCGCCGTCCCACACGACGAGGTCTGCTTTGGCCCGCGTCTCCCGGTTGATGAGATCGGCCAGCGCCTGTCCGCGCTCCCGACCGCGGTTGACGACCGTGATGGCCACCGCGCCGGCGAGTGCCAGTTCAACGGCGACCGCCCGCGCCGCGCCACCGGCCCCGAACATCACGACGCGCTTGCCCGCCGGGTCGGTGATGCCCTCAAGCGACTTCAGGAAGCCCTTGCCGTCGGTGTTCTCGCCGATGAACCCGTCGCCCTGACGCACCGCGCAGTTGACCGCGCCCATAATGCGTGCCGATTCGCCAAGCCCGTCGAGGTGCGCGATCACCGCCACCTTGTGCGGCATCGAACAGTTAAAGCCGGCCCACCCCATCGCCCGCGCACCGCGCACCGCATCGCCGAGGTCCTCCGGCGCGACCTCGCAATTGATATATCGAACGTCCATGCCGTGGTGGCGGAATGCTGCCCCGACCATGGCCACGGTCGGGTTGTCGGCGGCGCCCTGCGAGAACGCGCCAACCAGTGTTGAAAGGAAATTCTGCCCCATTCCCAACGATTCCTTGTTTGTGCCGATCTGACGATGATCGGTTTCGTCAGGATGAGTTTGCGGTTGGTGGCGGGTACTTGCAAGTACCGAACATCGCCGCTTCGGGGTGGTCTCGCATGGTAGTCGGCGATGGTAGCAATTTTGACGTCATGTCGATCGTCTGAAGCGCCCCGCTCCCAGCGGTTCCTGATTGGCATGCATGGCGAACGATCCGCTCCGGCGCTGCACGGCCTCGGCACTCTCCTCCCCGATTCGCACTCGTTCCCATAACTCTCTGGATCGCCTATTCGCCACCACCGCTCGTGGCATTCTCCGCGGACCGCAACGGATTTGCTACGCCGTTAGGACTTTCATCCGGCCGCCTTCCCCGCTAGCCTCTCCGGTCTTGAAGCCGGAGGAAAGCGTGAATCATCAAGCCAACATCGACCGCCTCCAGCGCCAGGCGCTGGAGCATTGTATCTTTCCGCTTGCGCGGATGGAGGACGTGCACCGCGACGGCGCCAACATCTATGTCGAAGGGCGGGGACTCGAGCTCACTGGCCAGGACGGGCGTGTCTATCTCGACATGATGAGCTCGCACACCCGGGCCAACTCTTTGGGCTACGGCAACGACGAAATTGCCCGCGCGGTGTACGAGCAACTCGGCAGGCTTCACTATGTCGGGACCTACGACAACTTCGTTGCGCCGGCGGTGACGCTGGCGACGAAGCTCGCGGCGATCACGCCCGGCGCGCTCTCGCAGGTGATGTACGTCAGCGGCGGCTCGGAGGCGGTCGAGTCCGCGCTCAAGCTCGCCAAGCAGTACCAGGTGGTGAGCGGCCGGAAGCCGCGCGCCTACAAGGTGATCGCGCGCTGGAACGCCTATCACGGCGCCACCATGGGCGCGCAGTCGGTGACCGATTGGCTCGGAACGCGCCACATCTCCGAGCCGGGGGTGCCGGGGACATCGATGATCCCCGGGCCGACACGCTACCGGAATCCCTTCGGCATGCCCGACGATGAATACGAGATGTTCTGCGCGAACTATCTCGAGCAGCAGATCCTGCACGAAGGGCCCGAACTGGTCGCCGCCTTCATTGCTGAGCCAGTGATGCAGGCCAACGGCGTCCAGCCGCCCTCGGCGGCGTATTTCAAGCGCATCCGCGAGATCTGCGACCAATACGGCGTGCTCCTCATCATCGACGAGGTGATCACCGGTTTCGGCCGGACCGGCGCCTGGTTCGCGAGCGAGCATTACGGCATCGAGCCCGACATCATGACGATGGCCAAGGCGATGACCGCGGGGTACTTCCCGATGGGGGCGATGATTGCTCGGCGCGAGCTAGTCGAGGCGATGCCGGCCTTCCGCCACGTCCACACCTTCAGCGGCCATGGTGGCGGCGTCGCCGCGGCGACCGCCAGCATCGCCATCCTCGAACGCGACGGCATCATCCCACGGGCGCGCGACAACGGCGCCCATTTCCTCCAGGCCCTCAAGGATGCGCTGCGCGACGAGGTCATCGTCGGCGACGTGCGCGGCATCGGCATGTGGATCGCGATCGAGTTTACGGCGGACAGGAAAACGAAGACGCCTTTTGCCGACGATACCGCAAAGGCCGTGGTAATGCGGATGAAGGACAACGGCGTGCTCGCGGCCCCGATGGGAGCCTCATCGCTGGAAATGGCGCCGCCGCTCATCGCCGAGCGGGAGCACCTCGATCGCGCGGTGAAGGCGACGGCGGAGGCAGTGCGGGCTGTGACGCGCGACAGAGGCCTCCAGTAGGAGAGCCAAAGGTGTGGCGGCGGGCGGGTGCGGTCTAGAGGATCAAACCCGCCCGCGCCGGGCACTTTATCGGTTCATCGGACGTATTCCCCCCGGCGCCTGGATCTCAGCGGCGCATCCCGAGCAGAAATCGAAGCGAGGGTGTCTGATCGGCCGCCGGGTGGCCGTTCAAGCGCCAGGCGATGAGTGCGAGGGCATAGCGCCAGCGCCGGTCGGCTGTGGGCCGGCTGATCCCGAAGCGCCAGCAGATCGACTTCCACGGCGCCCCGGCCAGGCGCGCGCGGACAAGGGCGGCGTCGTCCGCCTCCAGCCAGCGCAGCCACGCCAGGGCCTCCGCCGCTTGGGCGACCAGACCGTCGCCTCCGTGCCGCAGCACCGCCGACCCCATGCCCCCTATGCCCCCTATGATGCCCCTGTTTTCGGGGGACCGCACCGCGGTGATGTCCGCAACGAGCCGCTCCGTGTTCAGCGTCGCCTGCAGCGCGACGGCCTTGCGCAGCCGTTCCTCGACCCGGTCGGGTGTCCACATCGGATGCGACGTCACCGCGGTGTCGGGCGTGACGCTAGTGAGGCTGGAATCCTGGTGCTGATCGTCGGTCGCGCCGGCTGCTCCCGCTGGCGTCCTGGCATTCTCAGCCATGGCTTGACCTCACGAGATCGCGGAGAAGGTCGACTTCCTTCCTGGCGCTGGCCTCCGCCTCAGCGCATGGCACCCCGCCGTCGAACTCCATGATGCCGGCGCGCTCATCGTAAAGGGCGTTCCAGTCATCCGCTGTCCAGACGGCGAGGCCGCGAAGGTAGGCTACGATCGCCGGCTTCGCTGAGCGAAGCTCATGCAGGAGGTCGTCGTCGGGAGGGTTGTCGGACGAGAGGAACAGCCGCTCCTCCCTGACCTGAAGGACGATACCGGCATCGACCGCGCGCCGGACGAGGGCCGCCGTGCTCATGGCAACTCCTCCGACCAGCCGATTTTCTCATTCGAGCCGACCCTCGAAACCATAGGGACCATAGGGGGCATAGGGGTGTCGCTCCCACGTTCACGATCCGTCGGCTCCGGAAAGGCATAGGGGGCATAGGGGGCATAGGGGGTATCGGACGCGTCCTTGACCCTATGCCCCCTATGATGCCCCTGTTTTTCGGGATCGCCCTCCGCGCAACTCATCCGGTAGGTCGTCGTCCCCCAGCGGCCGGCGGGAGACTGGCGCGAGAGGACTAAGCCCGCGATCCGGGTGCCGGCCAGCTTCTCGAACTGCGCGGATACGAACTGCCGGCCCCGGCCCTGCGGGTCGATTATTCGGAGCACGCGCTCGTCGAGGTCACGGAGCGCGACAGCGCTGTCGCCGTGGCCCTCCCACCAGGCCTTGAACAACTCCGCCGTGGACTGGCGCCTTGCATCCCGCGCCTTGGCCTCGCCGAGCCGCTCGATCGGATCGCGGCACCCGAGGGCCATCAGCGGGGCGCGGACCCAGCGCGCCCAGGTCTCGAAGCTGCCGATGGGGCGGCCCTTGGG
Organism: Pseudomonadota bacterium; assembly: GCA_023433185.1. The sequence continues at coordinate 6,179 of JAEZEN010000281.1, forward strand.
GATACCGTCTTCGAGCCGCCCCCAGCGCCAGATCGTGAGGGCCGCAGCAAGCAGCTCCGCCCGGTTCTCGCGAATCTCCAGCCGGATGTCGCCGGGGAAGGACCGAGCCTCTGGGTCTTCGGTTCGGGGGTCGAGTTCGATGGTGATGAAGCGCCGGGCGAGGTCCTCGGACATGGTGAGGCCGTTGCCGGTGAGGACGACGAAGGCGGTGGCGTTGAGCGGCACCATCTGGGAGCGGCCGAGGACCCGGACCCGCGCCGGGCTCTCGGTGATCGCGCTGGCAAGGAGGTCCGACTTGAACGCGGTGTTGTTGAGGTTGTCGAGGAACAACATCGGACTGCCTCCCATGAGCTCAGCCGAGATGCGCTTCTCCAACTCCTCGATGGTCGAGCCGGATGTGACGGCGTGGGGCTCGCGCCCAAAGGCGATCTCCGAGATGCACCGGGCGAGCAGGCCCTTGCCGGCGCCGGCCCCGGACATCGGTGCGGCCCGGATCAGGACACCGGGGG
>JAEZEN010000314.1 GCA_023433185.1 Pseudomonadota bacterium
GCGCGGAGCTGGTGCGCCTCCGCCTCGATCTTGCGCGCCGCCTTCCGCCAGCGTCCCTGGCGCAGCCAGGCGGCGACGCCGCCGATGAGGAGGCCGAGCGCCAGCGCTGCGAACAGGAGGACGAACAGCGGCGCCGAAAAGGTGACGGCGGGCGTGCCGCCATGGAACGGATCGAGCGACACCGTGACGGCGTCGCGGTTGGCGACCGAGAAGAACACGACGATGACGGCGATGGGAACGAGGATGAGGAGGGTAAGCAGGCGCCGCATGGCAGGTGACCGCTGTCTTCGCGAAAATCGGGACCGACCGGCGCGACGGCGCCAGCCCTACTTGTTCAGCCGCTCGCGCATTTCCTTGCCGGCCTTGAAGAACGGCACGTATTTCTCCGTCACTGAGACCTTGGTGCCGGTGCGCGGGTTGCGACCGGTCCGCGCCGGGCGGTTCTTCACCGAGAATGCGCCGAAACCGCGAAGCTCGACCCGGTCGCCGCGCGACAGCGCCGCGGTGATCTCATCGAGGATGGCACCGACGATGTGCTCGACGTCGCGCTGGTAGAGATGCGGGTTCTGCTCGGCGATCCGCTGGACCAATTCCGACTTAATCATTCCCGCGCCCCTTCAGCGAAGCCTGCTGCCCCGCCGCCCGGACCCTGCCAAACCGACAATAGGCCGTCAAGCTTGAGGCGCTCGCGGAGCGTCCCGTCGATCAGGCCGCCGCCCGCGAGGTCGGGGGCGATTCCCAGCTGGCGGGCGATCCAGAGGATGGCGAGGTCGGCCGAGAGGAGCCCGCCGCTGCGGCCGGCCGGCTTCCAGTCGCGGATCGGCAGCTTGCGGTCGACATCCTTCGTCGCCAGCCAGTCGAGCGCCGCCTCCTCGCCACCGATCGCGTCGATGAGCCGCGCGTCGAGCGCCTGCCGGCCGGTGAAGATGCGGCCGTCGGCCAGGATCAGCGCGTCGGCCCGCTCGAGGCCACGGCGCTCGGCGACGATGTCGACGAACCAGTCATAGGTGTCGCGCACCACGCTGCCGATCACGGCGAGCGCCTCGGGCGAAGCCGGCTGGAAGGGCGAAGGCTCGGCCTTGAGCGGCGAACTCTTCACCGTCTCGACGTCGACCCCCACCTTGTCGAGGAGCTGGCTGATCTCGGGATACTGGAAGAGGACCCCGATCGACCCGGTGATCGTCGTGCGCCGGGCGACGACATGGGCGGTGGCGATCGCGGCCATGTAGGCGGCCGAGGCCCCGACGGTGCCCATCGTCGCGACCGTGGGCTTCTTCTCCGACAGGCGGAGCAGCGCCTCGTAGAGCGCCTCGCCGCCGGCGGTGGCGCCGCCGGTGGAATCGATCGCGACGATCACGCCCTTGACCGCGTCGGACTCGCCGATCCGGTCCAGGAGCTCGAGCTGGTCGCGGTTCTCGGTGATGAAGCCCGAGATGGAAACACGGGCGATCTGCGGCGACATCAGCCCGGAGAGCCCATCGCGCCCGGCGGCGAAGACGATCGCCGCGACGATCGCCAGCGCGAGAGCGACGAAGGCGAGCACCCGCCAGAACGAGAGCTTCCGCCTGAGGCTCCGGCGATCGACGATCTGGTCCGCGGTCAGGCTCATGGCCTCTTCTCCGGCTCCGACTTCAAACGCCCCACTCCCGGCGCGACGGGTTACAGGCTATCGGTAGTACAGGCAAGGACGGCGTCGCTTCGATGCCGCCGAACGAGGAGGAACGGCTGATGCTGACCGTCTGGGGGCGCATCAATTCCATCAACGTCCAGAAGGTGCTGTGGACGCTCTCCGAGCTCGACGTGCCCTGTCGCCGCATCGACGCCGGGATGAAGTTCGGCGTCAACGACACCGCCGAATACAAGTCCATGAACCCCACCGGACTCGTGCCGACCATCGACGACGACGGCTATGTGCTGTGGGAGTCGAATGCGATCGTCCGCTACCTTGCGGCGAAGCACGCCCCGGGGACGCTCTATCCCGAGGATCTCGCGGCCCGCTTCGCCGCCGAGCGGTGGATGGACTGGCAGGCGACGACCTTCAACAACGCCATCAGCCCGCTCTTCGTCGGCCTCATCCGGACGCCGCCGGAGAAGCGCGATCCGGCGGCACTCGATCAGGCGCGCGGCAAGTGCGAGGCCTGCCTTGCGGTTCTCGATGCGCAGCTTGCCGACCGTCCGTTCCTCAACGGCGATGAGTTCACCATGGCCGACATTCCCGCCGGCGCGGGCGTCAACCGCTGGTACCTCCTGCCGGTCGAACGGACGCCGCGCCCGCATGTGGAGCGCTGGCTCGCGGCGCTTTCGACACGACCGGCCTTCGCCGCGCATCTCAACACGCCGCTGAGCTGAAGGCGACAGGCGACGGCTCTTCCGCTAGCATCGCCGGCGGCCAGCCACCCGGGAAAATGGAGTCACGCGTTCATGTCGATGTCGCTCGAAGCCGCCGCCGAGGTCCTCCGCGAGGCGATGCGCGAGACGGTCAAGCGGCACTGGTACTGGTACCTGCTCCAGGGCGGTCTGATGATGGTCGCCGGCGTGCTGGCGCTGATCTATCCGGTATTCGCTTCGGAGACGGTGATCGCGCTTCTCGGCTGGGTGCTCATCGTGAGCGGCCTCGTCCAGGGGCTGAGCCTGATCGGCGCGCAGCACGTCCCGAACTTCTGGCTTCAGCTCGTCTCGGTGGGGCTCTCCATCGTGGTCGGCGTCCTGTTTCTCTCCAACCCCGAGGACGGGCTGACCACGGTCACGTTCCTGCTGATCGTCTATTTCGTCGTCGAGGGCATCTCGAAGGTGATCTTCGCGCTGACTATCCGCCCCTTTCCGAACTGGGGCTGGGTGCTCGGCAGCGGGGTGCTCTCGATCGGCATCGCCTTCGTGCTTTACGCCAGCATGACGGCCTTCTCGGCGTGGTTCCTCGGCCTCCTCCTCGGCATCCAGCTGATCGCCGAGGGCGCCGCCCTCGGCTACCTGGCCTGGGAGGTCCGGCGGACGGCGCACCCGACGCCGCCCGCCTCCGTCGACTGACGGATCAGGGCTTCTCCCACTTGCCGCTCTTGGCCGAGCGGAACACGGCGTCGAGGATGCGCGCCTGCTGAACGGCGTCGTCGACGCCATAGGCAAGCTTCTCCTCGCCGCGGACGACGCGGGAGAAGTACTCTCCCTGCAGCTGGTACTGGTCGGCCTTCTCGATCTTCACCACCTTGGCCGAGGCGTCGCCGAGCTTCTTGCCGTCGTCCATGAAGAGCTTCATCGCGCCGCCCTGCGGGGCGTTGAAGGGGATCTCGACCTCGAGCCGGCCCCTGTCGCCGAAGATGTTGACGCGCTGGTAGGGCACGGTCTGCGTCGACACCGTGAAGGTGAGCTGGCGGCCCTCGCCGAAATCGATGACCGCGCTCGTGGTCCGGTCCGTCTTGAACTCCGGATCGCGGTCGATGAGGCCCATGACCCGCACCGGCTCGGCGCCGAAGACGAAGCGCGAAGTGACGATCGGGTAGCAGCCGATGTCGTAGAGCGCGCCGCCGCCGATATCGGCGATATTGCGGACGTTCTTGGGGTCCATCAGGTGGTAGCTGAAGAAGCACTGGATGGCTCGGAGCGTGCCGAGTTTGCCGCTCTGGGCGATCTCGCGGGCCTTCAGCCATTGCGGGTGCTGCCGCACCATGAAGGCCTCGGCGATGACGATGTCCTTCGGCGCCGTGCGGAGCCTGGCCGCCTCCTTGGCGTCCAGGGCGATCGGCTTCTCGCAGAGGACGTGCTTGCCCTTCTTCGCCGCCTCGAGGGTGAGGGGCACGTGGAGATGGTTGGGCAGCGGATTGTAGATGACCTCGATGTCAGGATCGTTGAGAAGGTCCTCGTAGGACCCGTAGGCCACCGGGATCCCGAGCTTCTTCGCCCAGCGCTTCGCCGTCGCCGGGGCGCGCGAGGCGATGGCGCGGACCTCGATGTCCTTGCTCTTCATGAGGCCGGGGATGACCTTCTCCCAGCCGATGCGGGCCGTGGAGATCACCCCCCAGCGGACAGGTTCCCTGCGGGTCGCGCGCTTCGCCATCTCGTCTTCGTCTCCTTCCGTCGGGGAATTTATCCGGGGCGAGCAGGCAAGCCCAATTCGGCGCGCGATTGCAAGCGCGAATAGACGCGCCGGGAAATTCGATTCCCGCGCGTGCATAATGACGAAGGCGCCGGTCCGGACCCCTCCGAACCGACGCCCCCAGTCTGCACTTCACGGGCCTGCCGACAGCCTTCTGCACAAAAACAAGCAGATCTGAAAAGCAGGCTACGCTCGGTGGCCGGCGCCAGAATGCATGCCTCCGAGGGGGCTAGCACACCCACGGGATCCGGCAAGCGATGAGGCAGCCAGCGGCGCGATGCTAGTCGAGCCGGACTCCTCGTGCAATGTGACAGGGTTAATTCGTTGCCGGCTGTGGCAACCAGGTCACGCACCGGTCAGAGGCCCGAACGGTCCGGGCCTCCTCTGCCCGCGCGGGCCGGCCGGATCGGCGACCCCGGGCTGCGGCGCGTCGTCCAGCCGGCGTCGTCCAGACAACGGGATCGGCGCGAAGCGCTGCGAGCGCGCCGCCGCTCACGGTCGCCAGAGCCGGGCCGTGTCGAAGCCGTGGACGTCGCGGCAGAGGGCGACGAAGGCCGCCGCCTGGTGGTCGACGACGGCCCGGCCCTTCTCGGCCGTGGCGATCGCCGCGTTGCCGACGGTGCCGGCCGGGTTGAGGTCCTGCGCCTTCCAGCCGAACTGCGTCGGCCCATGGGCGCGGAGATGGACGAATTCGTCGAGGAAGCCGAGCTGGGCCGAGCGGAAGTCGCTCGCGTGCTCCATGCGCACGAGGTCGGGCCGGAGGTGGAGCATGATCGACGTCTCGATCTCGCCGCCGTGGATGCCGTAGAGGCCCTCGTCGCCGGTGGGCAGGCCGTCGGGGTGGCCGAAGCGCGACCACGCCGTGCCGACCGCGAGCATGTCGTACTTCACCCGCAGCTCGCGGGCGACGATATCGACCATCGGCACGTTGCCGCCATGGGCGTTGACGATGATCAGCTTCTCGACGCCGGCGCGGTGGACGCTCTCGCCGATGTCGAGCCAGAGCCGGGTCGTCGTCTCCCAGCCTGCGGTGAGGGTGCCGGGCGACGAGATGTGCTCGTTGGACTTGCCGACCGCCTGGACCGGCAGGAACGTCACGGGCAGGTCGGCGGGCAGCAGTTCGATCGCCCGCGCGATCATCCCCTCGGCGATGCAGGTATCGGTAAAGACCGGCAGGTGCGGGCCGTGCTGCTCGATCGCGGCGACCGGCAGGACCGCGATCCAGGTCGCGGTGTCGGCCGCGGCGAAATCGACGGTCGTCATGTCCTGCCAGCGGCGGGCCGGAAGTCGGGTCATGGGCATTCCTGTTCGGTGCTGCCGCCCGGGCGATCGAGGATTTGTGCCGGCGGCAGGTGAAACCTTTGCAGCAGCGCTCCCGTAACTCAAGCATCGACCCCGGGATACGGACGTTTCCCGTCGTCCGGTCAGGGGCAGGAAGCCGCGCGGTTCCGCGCGCGGCGCCAGTCAGGAGCGAAACCCATGATCATCAGGACCCTTCACGCCGCCGTCATGTCGACCGCCTTCGTGCTCGCCATGGGCGCATCCTCGCTGTCGGTCCAGGCCGACACGCCGGGCGCCGACGCCTACGACCGGGCGCGCTGCTCCGAAGCCCGCAACACCGGAAATGCCTTCTCGGTCCAGCAGTTCTGCGGGGCCTGGGAGATGGACGGTTCGGACGCGATGTCCGGGACCGGGTCGACGATGCGTGAGGCGCTGTCGCTCGAGCAGATGAACTGCGCCTCCTCGACCGCGAGCAACCAGATCCCCTGCGCCGAGAAGGGCCGCATCTAGCCGCCCCCGGCGGTCTGCGCCGCGGCGTTTTCCTCCCATTCCGGCAGGTCCTCCCCTCCCTGCCGGGGCGCCGCGGCGCCCCTTGCCGCTACACCATCGCCTTGATCGCGGCGGCATTCGCCTTGAGGA
>JAEZEN010000579.1 GCA_023433185.1 Pseudomonadota bacterium
GTCCCGGCTCTCGGCGACCGCCTTGTCCGGCAGCCCGACGATGCCGAAATAGGTGCCGCCCGGCGCGATCTGCACCTGGACGTCGACGGGAACGGCCTCGATCCCCTGGAACGCGACGGTGGTGACGTGGGAAACCATGGAGCGACCCCCTGCCCTCGCTGCAACCATACCGGAACGCGACGGCGCGTCAAGAACATTAAGGGAACATCGGTGTCGCTCGCGGCCGACCGCCGCTCTGCCCTTGTGGGGGCCCATGCGACGCTCCACATTCGGGGGGTGTTCGATGGGAGCGAGCGATGCAGCGCATCTACGTCACCAATGTCGGCTGGGGCACGAGGATCATGGCGATCCTCGGGGTCGCGCTCGGGCTCGCCCTCGCCGCGGCGCTGGTGGTGCTGTCGATCGGCATCGCCATCGTTCTCCTGCCGGTCGTCGCCGTCGTTGCGGCCATCGGCTGGTGGCGGCTCCGCAAGATGGGCGCGGAACTCCGCAGGCAGGCCGAGGCGGAGACCGGCAGGCCGACGCAGGGCTACCGCATCATCGAGACCGAGTACGAGGTCGTCGGGGACGATCCGCGGCGGCGCTGACCGGGATCAGCGCGACCGTACCGTGAGGCGGGCGATCAGGAAGGTGACAACGATCGCCAGCATAGCGGATGTTGCCATGAGCCAGAACGTCCAGCCCGTCCGGCCATGGTCGAGCATCACGCCGATCGGCAGCGGTGCGATGGCCGCGCCGGCATCAAGGCCCGAATAGACGAAACCGAAGACGCGGCCGGTGGCACCGCGCGGCGTGGCGTTCCGCACGAGGAGATCCCGGGGCGGCAGGGTCAGGCCCAGAGCAAAGCCGGAAACGGCGAGCGCGGCGACGATCGCGCCGGGACTGTGGATATAGGCGAGGGCCGCGATCGCGCTGCCGGAGACGAACAGGCCCGCGGCGACCAGCCGCTCCTGGGCCGGCATCCGGTCGGCGAGCACCGCGCCGATGATCGTCCCGCCCGAGGAGGCGAACAGGAAGGCGGTGAGCGCCGTCGTGCCGAGGGCGAGGGTGAAGCCGTCGACGATCAGGATCGTCGGCAGGAAGTTCTGCACGCCGACCTGGAAGACCGCCAGCAGCACGAAATATGCGAAGCAGAGCAGGATCGCCGGTGAAAGCAGGATCGCCGAAAGGGCGGCGGGCGGGTTGGCCCGCCGGTGGGCGCGGCGGTCGCTGACGCCGTCGTGGAGCTGTGACGACTGCGTGAGGAGGATGGCGAGCACGGCGAAGCCGATCAGCCCGGCGACCACCAGCGCCGTCCGCCACCCGAAGAAGGCGGAGAGCCCGAGCACGATCAGCGGCGCCGCGGCCCAGCCGATGTTGCCGCCGAGGGTGTGGACGCCATAGGCGCGGCCGAGCCAGCTCTCCTTCACGGTGGCGTTGAGGATGCCGTAATCGGCCGGATGGAACACCGAGTTGCCGATACCGGCGAGCGGCATGAGCAGGAGGAACCAGCCGTAGCTCGGCGCGAGGCCGCAGAGGAGCACGGCGCCCGAGACCAGCGCCATGCCGAGGAACAGGATCGGCCGCGCCCCGAAGCGATCCACCAGCATGCCGGCGAAGAACTGGGAGATGCCGGAGGCGACGTAGAACAGGGTCGCAAGGAGGCCGAGCTGCGCGAAGCTGACGCCGAGGTCCTCCTTCATCAACGGAAACACGACCGGCACGGCGAGGTGGTAGAAATGGCTGACCGAATGCGCGAGCCCGATCAGGAGGATCACGCCGTAAGGCTGCCTCGCGGCGACGGTCGTGGCTGTCGCATCCATCTGACGGCGTTCCCGGGAACCTTCGGCCGGCTGGGAGGGACATTTCTCGGCGCCGCCGGCCCGGCGCGCTCCCGGCAGCGGAGGTAGCAGAGCCGGCGGCCGTCGTCCAACCCCGGATTCCGCCCGCACGTCCTCAGGGCCCGGGCTGGAAATCCTCCGCCGCCTGTCCCGAGGCGACCTTCTTCTCGCGGAAGAAGATGAAGAGGCCGGCGGCGACGATGATCGCCCCGCCGGCGATGGTCAGCGGGTCGGGCACGTCGCCGAAGAAGACGTAGCCGAAAACCACGGCCCAGACGATCAGGGTATACTGGTAGGGCACGACGATCGAGGCGGGCGCGAAGGCGAGCGCCCGGTTGACGCAGACGATGCCGCCGAGCGCGACGATGCCGAGCAGCCCCAGCAGCGCGAGATCGAGGGGCCGGTCGATCGGCGTCCAGTGGAACCAGACGGTGGCAAGGCCGAACAGCAGGCCGGTCCAGATCTGCCAGGCCGACATGATCGTGTCCGGGGTGCCGCGGAGCATCCGGGTGACGATCATGAACAGCGCGTAACAGACGCTGCCGACGAAGGCGATGAGCGCGTGCCAGCCAAAGATGCCGGCGGTCGGCTGGAGCGCGAGCAGCACCCCGCCGAAGCCGATGACGATCGCCGTCCAGCGCCGCCACCCCACCCGCTCGCCGAGGAAGACCGCCGCGATCAGGGTCACGTAGATCGGGCCGGCGAGGTAGTAGGTGACGGTGTCGGCAAGCGGCAGGACGGCGACGGCGGCATAGAAGCAGATGGTCTCGCCGGTGGCGAAGAGGAGCCGGAGGCATTCGAGCCACGGCCGCGGCATCCACATCGCCTGGCGCAGCCCCTCGATGCGGAGCACCGGGACGAGGACGACGGAGGCGGCGAGGCTCCGGAAGAGGAGGATCTGCGCGACGGTGTAGGTCGCGGCCAGCCACTTGCCGAGGGCGTCGTTGAGCGAGAAGAGGAACATGCCGAGCAGCATCAGGCCGATGCCGGCGGCGATGTTCTCCCGCCGCCCCAGCACGCCCGTGACGCCCGATGCCGAAGCCATGGAAACCGCCCTCCCCGCCGCCCTTCTGCCGTGGCGCGGGCGCGTTCATCGCCCGGCGGACCGATTTAGTCAAAGGCGACAGGGTTGCGCGCCGCCGGGTTGCATGCGAAACCCTCCGCCCGAAGCGGCAAAGCCCCTTTTCGGGAGTGTCGAGGGCCATCGCGATGAGCCTTGCCGAAGCCAAGACCGAACAGCGGCCCGACATCGGTGCCGAAATGCGTTCCGTCGGCAGAGCGGCGCGGACCGCCGCGCGCCGGCTCGCCCGGGCCACCACCGCCGAGAAGAACAAGGCGCTCACCGCCATGGCCGCCGCCATTCGCGCCGGCGAGGCGACGATCCTCGCCGAGAACGCCCTCGACCTCGCCGATGCGCGCGAGGGCAAGCTCGCCGGCTCGTTCATCGACCGCCTGACGCTGACGCCCGAGCGCATCGAGGGCATCGCCACCGGCATCGAGGAGATTGCCGCCCTCCAGGATCCCATCGGTGCCGTCCTCGCGGCCTGGGACCGGCCCAACGGGCTCCATATCGAGCGCGTTCGCACCCCGCTCGGCGTCATCGGCGTCATCTACGAGAGCCGCCCCAATGTGACCGCCGACGCCGGCGCGCTCTGCCTGAAAGCCGGCAATGCGGTGATCCTCCGCGGCGGCTCGGATTCCTTCCGTTCCTCCGGGGCGATCCACGCGTGCCTCGTCGCCGGCCTTGAGGCCGCAGGCCTGCCAGCCGATGCGATCCAGTTCGTGCCCACCCGCGACCGTGCCGCGGTCGGCCTGATGCTCACCGGTCTCGAGGGCGCGATCGACGTCATCGTGCCGCGTGGCGGCAAGAGTCTCGTGGCCCGCGTCCAGATGGAGGCCCGGGTCCCGGTCTTCGCCCATCTCGAAGGCGTCTGCCACGTCTATGTCGACCGCCAGGCCGACCTCGAGATGGCGAAGAAGATCGTGATCAACGCCAAGATGCGCCGGACCGGCATCTGCGGCGCCGCCGAGACGCTGCTGGTCGACGCCAAGGTCGCCGACCAGTACCTCAAGCCGCTGATCGAGGCGCTCCAGCAGGCGGGCTGCCGGGTTCGCGGCGACGAGCACGCCCTCGCCCTCGGGCTGCCCGGCGTCACGCCGGCCAGCGCCAGCGACTGGTCGACGGAGTATCTCGACGCGATCATCGCGGTGAAGGTGGTCGATGGCGTCCGCGAGGCGATCGACCATATCGAGCACTATGGTTCTCACCATACCGAGGCGATCATCACCAACGACAAACGGACCGCGCAGCGCTTCCTGGCGGAAGTCGATTCGGCGATCGTGCTCCACAATGCGTCGACTCAGTTCGCCGACGGCGGCGAGTTCGGCATGGGCGCCGAGATCGGCATCGCCACCGGCCGCATGCACGCCCGCGGGCCGGTCGGCGTGGAACAGCTGACGAGCTTCAAGTACCGGGTCACCGGCAGCGGCCAGATCCGGCCCTGACCCCACCGCCTTGCGCGACAGCGAGCCGTCCCTCACCCGCCTTCCCCCCGTCCGGCCGGGGATGCGGATCGGGTTGCTCGGCGGTTCGTTCGACCCGCCGCATGCCGGTCACCGGGCCGTCAGCCGCGAGGCGATCAAGCGCCTCCGGCTCGATGCCGTATGGTGGCTGGTCTCGCCGCAGAACCCGCTGAAGCCGCACGCGCCTGCCGATCTCGCACGCCGCATCGAGGCGGCCCGCGCGCTGGCCGACGACCCGCGCATCAAGGTCACCGGGGTCGAGGCGGCGCTCGGCACGACCTATACCGCGGACACGATCCGCCACCTGAAGGTGCGGCTGCCGGGCGTGCGGCTGGTCTGGATGATGGGGGCCGACAACCTCGCCTCGTTCCACCGCTGGCGCGACTGGAGGCGGATTGCGGCGGACGTGCCCATCGCGGTCTTCAACCGTCCGGGCCTGGCTTTTCCGGCGCTCGCCGCCCCCGCCGCCCGCACCCTCGGCCGGAGCCGCATCCGCGAGCGCGAAGCCGCCCGCCTCGCGGACATGGCCCCGCCGGCCTGGGTCTTCCTCTCCGCCCCGCATGTCCCGCTGTCGTCGACGCAGTTGCGGGAACGGAGCGCGTCCCGTCTCGCGTCTTGAAACCGTTACCCGTTCACCCTTATCTTTGATTGCCGGCGACCCGTCGGCTGGAACGGGAAGGGAACAAGACGCTGTCCACCGCACTTCGAAGTGAGGGCACGCCGGAGCGTGCGCCTCGTGTCGCGTCCGCCCGACGCGAACTGTCTTCGGCGGACGCCCTCAATGTGGTCCTCACGAGCCTCGATGAAGCGAAGGCCGAGGATCTGGTTTCCATAGACCTCGCGGGAAAGACGACGATCGGCGACCATATGGTCGTCGCTTCCGGACGTTCGGACCGCCATGTCTCGGCCATTGCCAATCGCCTGATCGAGGACCTGAAGGAAGCCGGCGGAAAGAACATCCGCGTCGAGGGCCTTCGGACCGCCGACTGGGTCCTGGTCGATGCCGGTGACGTGATCGTGCACATATTCCGTCCGGAGGTCCGCGCCTTCTACAACATCGAGAAGATGTGGCGGGCCGATCATCCGACGATGCCGGTGGCCGTCGAGGCCTGACCGGGATCGGATCATTGCCGATCGTGGGACCCGGTCGCGCCGGGGCTGGTTTCGCGTATCCCGCCGGACGCCGCGGCTCCACGGCGGCAGACGCGCTGTGAAGATTTCCGTCCTGGCCGTCGGCCGCATGAAGAGCGGTCCCGAACGGGAGCTCCACGATCGCTACCGGGAGCGTGCCGTCCGGACCGGACGCTCGCTGGGCTTCGCCCTCGAGGTGCGCGAGATCACCGAAAGCAGCGCCCGCAACCCGGCGACGCGCAAGGACGAGGAGGCGACCCTGATTCTGGCGGCCTTGCCGCCGGCGGCAAGGCTCGTCGCCCACGCCGCGCGCGGCAGGGGCCGCGCCCGCCCCCCCAA
>JAEZEN010000620.1 GCA_023433185.1 Pseudomonadota bacterium
CGCCGGCCCGGCCGCCGGTGGCGGCGCCGCCGCTCCGGCTGCGGAAGAGCAGAGCGAGTTCGACGTGATCCTCACCGGCGACGGTGGCAAGAAGATCAACGTGATCAAGGAGGTCCGCGCGATCACCAACCTCGGCCTCGGCGAGGCCAAGGCGCTGGTCGAGAGCGCGCCGAAGGCGATCAAGGAAGGCGTCTCCAAGGCCGAGGCCGAGGAGATCAAGAAGAAGATCGAGGAAGCCGGCGGCACCGTCGAGCTCAAGTAATCTTCTTCTCTTTGAAGACCGCCGGCTCCGGCCGGCGCGGAACTGAAGGGCGGCTCCTCGCGGGGCCGCCCTTTTTCCGTTCGGGGCACGAGGGTTGGCGGCGCGCGCCCGGGCCCCTAGGGGTGTTTCGATGACCACGAGCCAGACGATCACCCTCGTCGTCCTCGTTGCCGTCGTCGCGGCGATGATCTGGGACAGGATGCGCGCGGACGTGATCGCGCTGACCGGGGCGGCGGTGCTGCTGATGACCGGGGTGGTGCGGCCCGTCGACATCCAGGGCGCCTTCGCCAGTCCGGCGATCATCGCGCTCGCCGCCTTGTTCGTGATCGCCTACGCGCTGGAGCTGTCGGGCCTGCTCGACTCCGTGATCCGGGGGATGACCGGACTGTGCCGGCTGATCGGCCGGGCCGGGATCTGGCTGATCATCGCGCTGGCGGGCAGCGCATCCGCCTTCCTCAACAACACGCCGATCGTCGTGCTGAGCGCGCCGGTCGTCCGCGACGTCGCCAGGTCGCTCGAGCTCTCGCCGAAGCGCTTCCTGATCCCCCTCTCCTACGCGGCCGTGCTCGGCGGCTGCTGCACCCTGATCGGCACCTCGACCAACCTCCTGGTCAGCGACATGGCGGCCAATGCCGGGCAGGCCCGCTTCGGCATCTTCGAGATCACCCCCGTCGGCGTGGCGGTCGCGATCGCCGGCGGCCTCTACCTGCTCCTGTTCAGCGGTCGGCTGATCCCGGCCGACCGGCCGGAAGCGGAGGAAGCGCCAGCGCCGGCGCCCGAGCTCGCGGAGGAGCCGGGGCTGGTCGGCGGACAGCTGGGCTCCGCCCTCCCCTTCGCCGAGGAACGCAGGCTGCGGCCGCTCAAGGCGCTGGTCTCGCTGTCGGTCTTCGTCGGCGTGGTCGCGCTGGCGGCGATGGACGTCGCCCCGATCGCCGCCTGCGCCTTTTCCGGCGCGGTGCTGCTGATCCTGCTGCGCGTGATCACCGCCGACGAGGCCTATCGGGGCCTGCGCCCCGAAGTGCTGATGCTGATCGCCGGCATGGTCGTGCTCGGCACGGCGCTCGACCAGAGCGGGCTGGCCAGCGCGGCGACCTCGGGGCTGATCGGCTCGCTGGAGGGAATCAGCCCGGTCGTGGCGCTGATCGTGCTCTACGGAGTGACGCTCTTCGCGACCGAATTGCTGTCAAACGCCACCGTGGCGGTGCTGCTCACGCCGGTGGCGGTCGCGCTGGCGGAGTCGCTCCAGGTCAGCCCGCGCCCCTTCCTGGTCGCGGTCATGATCGCGGGCAGCGCCGCCTTCGCGACGCCGTTCGGCTACCAGACCAACGTGATCGTCTATCAGATGGGGCGGTACAATTATCTCGACTTCGTGAAGGTCGGGATCCCGCTCAACCTGATCACCTGGGCAGTCGGCATCGCCGCGATCCTGATCTACTTCCCCTTCTGACGGGAAGGCCATCGAAACGGGGCGGCCCCTTGGCCGGGACCGCCCCTCCTCGCACCCTCGCGGGGTCGTTGCCGGACGCGTCAGACGCGCTCGGGCCGGCCATAGAGCCGGGCCTCGACATTCTCCCTGAGGCCCGACGACCGGTCGGTGAGGAACGGCTGCAGCTCGCCGCCCTCCTCCTCCGGCACGCCGATCGCGAAGCTCGCATGGGTGCGGCCTTCGCTGCCGTCCGGCAGGGTGTAGCGGGCATCGGCGTGCACGACCGGGAGGATCGTCTCGTCATGACCGTCCTTCGGCACGCCGATCTTGGCCTCGACCGTGGCGCCCTCGCCGGCGTCGATCGCGACCTGCTGGACGACCGCCTCGGGCGGCGGCTCGATCAGCGAGCGCTCCATGTCGGTGCCCTCGCCGGCCGCGGCCACCCAGGTGGCGATGCGCACGTCGCGCGCCGGGGCATCGCCGGTATTGCCGACGGTGAGCTCGAACTGCACGATCGCATTGTCGCGGTTGGTGCCGGCGCGCATCGGCCGCATCAGGAACTCGAGCCAGGGCCGGCCGGACATCGGCGCGGACGCGGCGGCGAGCGCCTCGACATCGGCATGGTCGGCCTCGGCGACGGCGATTTCCTCGGGTGGCGGCAGCGGCGCCGGGCTGTCGGCCGCGGACTCGGCATCGGCCGCGTCCGGGGCGACCTCCGCCATCGGCGTGGCCGGCCGGATGAAGGGCTCGGCCGCGACCGGCGAGACGTCGATCGGGGCGACGAAGGCCGGCTCGCGCGGCCCCTCGCGGACGGTCTCGCGCACAGTCGCGCGAGGCGGGGCAGCCTCGTGCCAGCTCTCGTCATGGACGGTCTCGGTCCGCCGTCGGCGGAACAGGAAGAGGCCGGCGAGCAGGGCGAGCAGCGCCAGCCCGCCGAGGATCCAGGGCAGCATGGAGCGGGTCGAGGCCTCGCTCCCGGCGGGCGCCGTCTCGGCC
>JAEZEN010000034.1 GCA_023433185.1 Pseudomonadota bacterium
GCCGCCGTATAGGGCTGCACCACCTTGAGGCCGGGGATGTGGCTGTACCAGGCGGCATAGTCCTGGCTGTGCTGGGCGGCGACGCGGGCTGCCGCGCCGTTGGGACCGCGGAATACGATCGGCGCGCCCATCTGCCCGCCGGACATGTAGAGCGTCTTGGCGGCGGAGTTGACGATCTGGTCGATCGCCTGCATGGCGAAGTTGAACGTCATGAACTCGACGACCGGCTTCAGGCCGGCAAGCGCCGCGCCGACACCGAGGCCGGCGAAGACATGCTCGGTGATCGGCGTGTCGATTACGCGGCGGGCGCCGAACTCGTCGAGCAGCCCCTGGGTGACCTTGTAGGCGCCCTGGTACTCGGCCACCTCCTCGCCCATCACGAAGACGTCCCCGTCGCGGCGCATCTCCTCGGCCATGGCGTCCCGGAGCGCCTCGCGCACCGTCATGACGACCATCTCGGTGCCCTCGGGCACATTCGGATCGCCCTCGACCGGCGCCTTCGGCGCGGCCGGCACCGTCGCGGGAGCCGCCTTCGCATCGGCTTCCGGCGGCGGCGCGGCTTCTTCCGCCCTGGCCGGGACGGCCTCCGGCTCCTCATCGGGGGCACCTCCGGCCGCGGGCGGGGCCTCGCCCACGTCGTCCTCGCCCTCGACGCCCAGGATGGCGATCGGGGCGTTCACCTTCACGTTGTCGGTACCTTCGGGGACGAGGATGCGGGCGAGCGTGCCCTCGTCGACCGCCTCGACTTCCATCGTCGCCTTGTCGGTCTCGATCTCGGCGATCACATCGCCCGGCTTCACCGCGTCACCCTCGCGTTTCAGCCATTTCGACAGTTTCCCCTCCTCCATCGTGGGAGAAAGGGCCGGCATGAGGATGTTGATCGCCATCGAACTACTCGGCTTTGAAGATGTCGGGGGTCGATTGAGCCGGCGCTGCAGGGGCGGCGCCGGCCGGCGGGAGGCTTCGAGGTGTCAGCGACGCTGCGCCGCGGTCCGGGGTCATCGCCGGGCTCAGCGGTAGATGTCGGTCCAGAGCTCGGCGGGGTCGGGTTCGGGACTGCTGGTCGCGAAATCCGCGGCCTCGGTGACGACGTCCCGCACGCGCTTCTCGATCTGCTTCAGATCGTCCTCGCTCGCGTGACCCTCGTCGAGAATGCGCCTGCGCACCATCTCGATCGGATCCTGTTCGTCGCGAAACTTGTTCACCTCCTCGCGCGTCCGGTACTTCGCCGGATCCGACATCGAGTGGCCGCGATAGCGGTAGGTGAGCATTTCCAGGATGTAGGGGCCCTTGCCGGCGCGGCACCATTCCACCGCCTTGTCGCCCGCTGCCTTGACGGCGCGGACATCCATGCCGTCGACCTGCTCGCCGGGAATGTCGAACGACTCCCCCCTCCGGGAGAAGTCGGTCTGGGCCGAGGAGCGGTTGACCGACGTCCCCATGGCATAGCGGTTGTTCTCGATGATGTAGATCACCGGCAGCTTCCAGAGCTTCGCCATGTTGAAGCTCTCGTAGACCTGGCCCTGGTTGGCGGCACCGTCGCCGAAATAGGTCAGGCAGACCCGGTCGGTCTCGCGATAGCGGTTGGCGAAGGCAAGCCCGGTACCGAGCGGCACCTGCGCGCCGACGATGCCGTGGCCGCCGAAGAAGTTCTTCTCCCGCGAGAACATGTGCATCGACCCGCCCTTGCCGCGGGAATAGCCGGTGCTGCGGCCGGTCAGCTCGGCCATCACGCCGCGCGATTCCATCCCGCAGGCGAGCATGTGCCCATGATCGCGGTAGCCGGTGATCACCTGGTCGCCATCGCCGATCGCCATCTGCATGCCGACCACGACGGCTTCCTGGCCGATGTAGAGGTGGCAGAAGCCTCCGATCAGGCCCATCCCGTACATCTGGCCCGCGCGCTCCTCGAAACGCCGGATCAGGAGCATCGTCTCGAAGGCCTGCAGTTCCTCCTCGCGCGTCAACTTCGCGAGACCCGGCTTGGACGATGAAACGACGGTCGGCTTTGATCGGCTCTGCGAAGCCGCTACGGGAGTCGGTTTATCGGCTTTCCGTGCGGCTTTCGGCATGCGTGTCTCCCTGGCAGCTTCGCATTATCATTTGGAGTGACGTTACCCGAAGGCGAGCATCAATCCAAGAAGCGCAGGCTTGCCCTGCGTGCAGGGCAAGTATGCCGAATCCACATAGGAGATTATGCTGCAGTGCTACTAAGGGCGATGCTGCACTGCACCAAACGAGATCACGACTTCATCTGGACGGATCAAGTTTAGCGAGGTCCGGGCCTCCGTGTCGACCACGTCGGCATCGAGGCTATCGGGCTTCAGCCACGCGACCCTGCGCTCGATTGCCGCCCGCTCCGCCTTGAGCTTGTCGACCTGGGCCCTCAGGGTCTCGGCCTCGGCCTCGAGGCGCTCCAGGGACTGGAGCCCATACGAGCCGTTCTGGGCGTGGTAGCCGAAATAGCCGAGGAACACGAAGGCGAAGAGCGGCACCCATATGCGATTGAGATACGACTTGCGCCGATGCCGCGTGATCATGCCATAACCGTTCTGCTGGCCCCGAGAGAACCATGCCCGCGGGAGCCTTAACGGACGGTTTCGAGGGCCACTGAGGGCGTGAATACGACGCCGGAGCGTCGGCCATCGGATGCCGCGACCGTCATGCATGGGTCACGAGTGACGTGCCGCTCCCTCGGCATCGATGACCCCAGAGGAGGACGAGATGAAATACCTGGCCACCAGACTCGCCACTGCAGCGGCGGCGATCGCTGTCGGCGCCGCGAGCCTCGCCCCGGCGGCAGCCTGCACCCGTGCCGTCTATCTCGGCGCGGAGGATACCGTGATCACGGGCCGGTCGATGGACTGGGCGGAGGACATGCACACAAACCTGTGGGTGATGCCCCGGGGCGTCGAACGCGACGGCGCCGCCGGACCGGATTCCCCGAAATGGACGGCGAAATACGGCAGCGTCGTCGCCTCGGGCTATGACATCGGCACCGCAGACGGCATGAACGAGGCTGGCCTCGTCGCCAATCTCCTCTTCCTGGCCGAGTCGGATTACGGCTCGACCGAGGGGAAGCCACCGCTCTCGATGGCGCTCTGGGCGCAGTATGTTCTCGACAACTTCGCGACGGTCGACGAGGCCGTGACCGTCCTCGAGGCGGAGCCGTTCCGGGTCCAGACCGCCGAACTGCCCAACGGCAAGACCGCCCAGCTCCACCTCGCCATTTCCGATGCGACCGGCGATTCCGCGATCTTCGAGTACCTCGACGGCGAGCTGGTCATCCACCATGGCAGGGAATACCGGGTGCTGACCAATTCGCCGACCTACGACCAGCAGCTCGCCCTGAACACATACTGGGAGGAGATCGGCGGCCTGACCTTCCTGCCAGGTACCAACCGCGCCGCCGACCGCTTCGCGCGGGCCTCGTTCCTGATCCAGGCGATCCCCACCGACGTCGCGCCCGGCTACATCAGCGCGGTGCCGGATCACACTTTCGCCAACCAGGCGGCGGCGAGCGTCCTCAGCGTCATGCGGTCGGTATCGGTCCCGCTCGGCATCACCACGCCGGGCCAGCCGAACATCTCCTCGACCCTGTGGCGGACGGTCTCGGACCAGAAGAACAAGGTCTACTTCTTCGATTCCTCGACCAGCCCCAACACCTTCTGGGTGCCGCTCGCCGACCTCGATTTCTCCCCCGGCGCCCCGGTGAAGAAGCTGGCGCTGGCCGGCGGCAGGATCTTCTCCGGCAATGCCGCCGGCGACTTCGTCGAGGCGGAGCCGTTCGTTTTCATGACGGTCGACCCGAAGTAGCGGCCGCGACAGCGAAGAAAAGGGCGGGGCC
>JAEZEN010000041.1 GCA_023433185.1 Pseudomonadota bacterium
TCGCGGACCGTTCGCGTTGCTACGGTCCGGGGCCCGCCCTCAATCGGTGGGGTCGAGTTCCTCGCGAAGGTCGCTGATCAGGTCGCGGCGGCGGAAGGCGACGACGCCAAGCCGCGCCGACAGCGCGCTGGCGACGAGATGCAGCATCGACAGGACAGTGGTGTGGGAGGCCTCGGGTCCCGGTGTCGAGATATGGCAGATGAGCGGTGTCGCGCCATGGCGGCGGGCGCGCGCGGCGTTGGTCGGGTCGGTGACGGCGAAGGTCGAAAGCCGCGTCGTCCGGGCGAAGTCGAGGATCGCCGACATCAGCTTCGGCCAGGGCCGGAGCGCGACGACGAGCAGCGCATCGGACGGGCCGGTCGAGGCCAGCTCCTCCGCCCACGAGCCGGTATTCTCCGAGACGAGATGCACCGCCGGCCGCACGCGGGCGAACTGGATGCGGGCGTGACGCGCCAGTCCCGCCTCGGGCCCGAGACCCACGACCCATAGCCGCGGCGCGGTGGCGAGCCGGTCGGCGACCTGGGACAGCGTGTCCGAGCGCAGCCCCTCGAAGGTCCGGGCGAGATTGGCCATCTCGACCTGGAGGTGGACCGGGACGGTCGCCGCGCCCTCCGGCGCCTCCACCGGCATCGGAACCTGGTGGACCGGCCCGGTCCGGTTCCGTTCCTCGCGCGCCTGCAACCGGACGTCATTGAAGTCGGCGTAGCCGAGATTGCGGAAGAAGCGCGCGGCGGTGGCCTTCGACACACCGACCAGGGCTGCAAGTTCGGTCGCCGAAAAGGTCAGGATTTCGTCCGGGCGATCGAGAAGGAGGCTGGCGAGCTTCCGCTCGCTGGCCGTAAGGCTCTCGAATCGTTCCTGGATCCTAAGTGCGAGTCGGGTGGCCATCAGAACTCGAACACCACAAACGCGCCTTCATATCAGCCAACTCGGGCAGCGAATGCCTGAATTTTCGGCGTGACTCTCTGGCGGGCATATGAAACCTTCGTTTCACGAAACGATAGTGATGAAACAAGCGTCGCACAAGTCGGGCAGGAGGAAGAAGGGGTGGAGCCGGTGTCGAGCACCAAGATCGTTCGCGAGCGGATCTGGTCGCGCCTCAAGGATGTGGCGCTGCCGGATTCGCGCTTCCACACCAACTTCGCCGAGGTCATTCCCGACTTCGTGGAGTCCGAGATGGCGACGGACCGCCTGGTCGCCGAACCGTTCTACGAGGCCGGTCGCTACGCCTTCATCACGCCCGACAATTGCCTGGTCGATCTGCGCCGGCGGATGCTTCTCGCGGGGAAGTCGATGGTGGTGTCGACCTACGGCATCTATCGCGGCTTCCGGCTGCTCGAGCCGGCGATGGTGCCGAAGGGGGCGGAACTCTATGCCGCCTGGCTCGACGGTCTCGAGCATTTCGGCCGGCCGATCACGCTTTCGGAGATCGCCGAGCGCGGCCGGTTCGACTTCATGGTCACCGGCGCCTCGGCCGTGTCGCTTGACGGCGTCCGCTTCGGCAAGGGCCATGGCTTCTTCGACCTCGAGTGGGGGATGTTCACCGACATCGGCATCGTCGACGAGGCGACGCCGGTCGCCGCGGTCGTCCACGACGTGCAGGTGGTCGAGGACAAGCTCTATCCGAGCCCGACCGACATCATCGTCGATCTCATCGCCACGCCGTCGCGACTGATCCGCGTCGAGCGCCGCGCGCCGCGCCCCCGTGGCATCCGGTGGGAACTGCTCGATCCGGAGCAGATCGCAGCGACGCCGCCGCTTCGCGAATTGCAGGTGACCCGCGGCCAGAAGCCGGCCTGACGTCCATCGCACACCATCAGCAGGGGAGACAGGATCATGACACTCAGAATGAACCGCCGCACCTTCCTCGGCACCGCCGCCGCCGGAGTCGCCGCCGGGGCGATGCCCGGCTTCCTCCGCCACGCCGCCGCCGCCACGCCCTTCGCCTTCCAGGCGTCATGGATCAACGATGCCGAGTTTGCCGGCTATTTCATCGCCATCGACGAGGGGCTCTACGCCGCCGAGGGGCTCGACGTGAGCTACGCACCCGGGGGCCCCGACGTGATCCCGGAGAGCACGCTCATCTCCGGTACCGCCGACCTCACCCTGACCACGCCGGACACGACAGTGAAGGCGATCGTCGATCAGGGCGCCCCGTTCAAGATCATCGGCACGCAGTACCAGAAGAACCCGATCGGCATCGTCAGCCTCGCGAAGGCGCCGATCAACACACCGGCCGACCTCATCGGCAAGACGCTGGCCGTGCCGCCGGTCAACATCATCTCGGTCGAGGCGATGCTGAAGCTCAACGACATCGACAGGGCCCAGGTGAACATCGTTCCCTATGCCTACGACCCGACGCCGCTGATCAAGGGCGAGATCGACGCCTCGCTCGACTTCACCACCAACGTGCCCTTCACCATCGAGCAGGCCGGCGAGAAGGCGACCTCGTTCCTGCTCTACGATTTCGGCTTCACCATCTACAACGACACCGTCGTGGTCACCGAGGAGACGCTGAAGACCAAGCGGAAGGAGCTCGTCTCGTGGCTCCGCGCCAGCCGGAAGGGCTGGGAGGAGAACCTCGCAGACCCGACGGTGTGGCCGCCGAGATTCGCCGACACCTGGTTCAAGGGCACAGGGCGGACGATCGAGAACGAGGTCTACTTCAACATCGCGCAGAAGCCGCTGATGGAAGCACCGGACGGGATATTCTCGATGGACGAAGAGGGGATCGAGAAGAACATCGAGGCCCTCGGCCAGATCGGCATCCGGGCGACGCGCGAGATGTTCGACACGACGCTCCTCGAGGAGATCTAGAGGCCACCATGGCAGGCGGGCGGGCGGTCGTCTTCGAGGATGTGTCGAAGTCGTTCCTCGTCCGCGGCCAGCCGCTGGCGGTCCTCGACGGGGTGTCGCTCGCCTGCGGGCCGGGTTCATTCACGGCGCTGATCGGCCCGTCGGGCTGCGGCAAGTCCACCCTCCTGCGCATCGCCCTCGGTCTCGAGGCCGTCGATGGCGGCCGGGTCCTGATCGGCGAGGAGCCACCCGACGCGGTACGGCGCCGCGGCGAGATCGGCATCGCCTTCCAGGATGCCGCACTCCTGCCCTGGCGCTCGGTCAGCGCCAACATCGCCCTGCCGCTCGATGTCCTCGGCGGCAGCCGCGCCGGGGCGCGGGCGCGCATCCCGGATCTGGTCAGGCTCGTCGGCCTCGCCGGCTTCGAGAATGCGCTGCCGGGCGAACTGTCCGGCGGCATGCGCCAGCGCGTCGCCATCGCCCGCTCGCTGGTCACCGACCCCGACATCCTGCTGATGGACGAGCCCTTCGGCGCGCTCGACCTGATCCTCCGCCGCCAGATGAATGTCGAGCTGCAGCGCATCTGGATCGAGCGGCGTCCGACCACCATCCTCGTCACCCACGGCGTCGACGAGGCGGTCTTCCTCGCCGACCGGGTCGTGGTGCTCGGCGGCCGGCCCGGGCGCATCCGCGGCATCGTCGACATCCCCTTCTCCCATCCCCGGCCGACGTCGATCTTCCGCGACGCCGCGTTCCACGCGCTGACCGACGAGGTAAGCGCGCTCCTCGGGGGCGAGGCGTGACCACCGACCGCCGCGCGACGGCGCTGACCCTGGTCGCCATCGTCGTCCTGTGGGAGATCGCCGGCGACCTCGATCTCGTCGCCTCGGGCGCCCTCCCCAGCCCCAGCGAGATCCTCGTCGCGTTCTGGCGCGACAGGGGCGACTACTGGCCCCACATCGTCGCTACCGTCCGGACCGCCTCGATCGGCTTCGTCATCGGCAATGCGGTCGCGATCCTCGCCGCGATCCTCTTCGTCCGTGCGCCGGTCACCGAGCGGCTGGCCCGCGGCATCAACATCGCCATCTTCGCCCTGCCGCCGATCGCCATCGTCCCGGTTCTGGTGATCGCGCTTCCCGGCGAGGGAGCGCGGCTCGCGCTGGCCGCGCTCGCGGTCTACTTCCCGACCATGACGGCGATGACCGTGGGGCTGCGCGAGATCGACCCGCGCGTCGTCGACGTGGTCCGCGCCTATGGCGGCGGCGAGGGGGCGGTGATGCGCTGGGTACGGCTCCGCGCCAGCCTGCCGGCGCTGCTCGGCGGACTTCGGGTCGCCGCGCCCAACGCCGTCCTCGGCGCCATCCTCGCCGAGTTCGGTTCGGGTTCGCGCTTCGGTCTCGGCGCCTATCTCCTCGGCTCGCTCGGCCGCGCCGACCCGGCCCGGCTGTGGGGCATCGGCCTCGCCGCGACTGCCATCGCCGGTCTCGGCTATGCGCTCGCCGCGCTCGCGGCGTCCCGCGTCACCGAGGCGAGCCGGGCCGTCACCATCGCCGCCGGTGCGGTTCCGGCCGCCGGGTCGCGCCTTGGGGGGCCATGGCGGTTTGCCCTCTTCGTCGGCTCGCTGCTGCTGCCCTTCGCGGTGTGGTGGTTCCTGCTCTGGGCCGGCGGGCTGTCGCCGATCATCGCCAAGACGCCGCTCGGCGTGTTCGAATACCTGTTCCTGCCGCCAACCGGCGCGAGCGCCCGCGATCGGTTGCTGGCGGCGCTGATCGAGACGCTGCCGATCACCGTCATCGGCATGGCCGCGGGCCTGGGCGTCGCCCTGCTCCTCGCCGTGCTCGGTTCGGTGAAGCCGGGGATCGCAAGGGCGCTGATGCCGATCGCGCTGGTGACGCAGACCATGCCGCTCGTCGCGCTGACGCCGCTTCTGGTGCTCATCTTCGGGCGCGGCGCGGCGGTCACGGTGGCGATCACCGTGTCGGTGACGTTCTTCCCCGCTTACGTGACGCTGGCGCAGGGCCTCGCCATGGTGCCGAAGGCGGCATTCGACCTGGTCCACGCCTATGGCGCCATCGGCTGGAAGGCGATGCGGCTCGTGGCGCTGCCGGCGACCCTGCCCTACGTCTTCGCCGCGGCGCGGCTCGCCGTGCCGCGCGCGCTGCTGGGCGTGATGATCGCCGAGTGGCTGGCGACCGGCCGCGGGCTGGGCAACCTCCTCAACCAGTCACGCGGCTATCTCGACTACGGCATGATCTGGAGCGTGGCGCTGGTCTCGGTGCTGGTCTCGGTCGCGCTCTACCAGGTCGCGGTGGTGCTGGAGCGGGCGGCGACGCGACGGTAGCTGGACCGGCGACGCCTCATCCGCCGAGAATTCCGCGTACCTTCGTCGCGATCGCCTCGCCCAGCGCATGCTGGCCTTCCTTGTCGAGATGGATGCCGTCGATCGGGCTCGACTGGATCACCGTTCCGGCGTCGAGGTAGGGGATGCCGCGATCGTCGGCGACCCGCTTCATCTCCGCGCCGAGCCTCCGCGACTTCTCCTCGCCGCCCTCGAACATGTCGGCGAGCCAGGTGAGCCCGGCGATCGGCGCGGGCGAGACCAGGAGGACCTTCGGCGGCGCCTTGGCCGGCGCGTTCTTCGCGGCGAGCACCAGGTCGACGAGGCGGCCCGCACCATCGGCGATGTCATAGGCCGGCACCGAGAAGCGCATCTTCAGGTCGTTGGTGCCGAGCTTGATGATGACGAGGTCGATCGGGGCGTGGGATTCCAGCACGACCGGCAGGAAGCGGATGCCGTTCTTGATCGGGCCGCCATCGGCCGGGTCGTCGTGGACGGTGGTCCGGCCGTTGAGGCCCTCGGCGATCACCGTATGGCCGCCGCCGAGCTTCTCCGCCATCACGCTCGGCCAGCGATCGGCCGGCGCGAAGCGGGCGAGGTCGGCCCGGGTCTTGAGGGGCGCGGCGCCCCAGGTGTTGGAATCGCCGTAGCAGACGATGGTCGCCATGTCCGTTTTCACTCCCCGATCCTGGATGTGCCCGAATCCCCGGGCGCCGAACTCTATCCCGCGAGCACCCGCCGGAGGAAGTCCGCGCCGAGGCGCAGCCCCGCCTCGTCGATGCCGTGGGCAAGGCCGGGCGAGACGTGCCACTCGGTCGGCATGCCGGCGGCGCCGAGCGCCTGTACCGAGGCGTGGAGCGCCATCGCCGGGATGATCGGGTCGGCATCGCCATGGACGAGGAGTATCGGTGTCTTGTGGACGTCCGCGTCGGCCAGGTGCTCGGGCCCGGCGAGCAGTCCCGAATAGCCGACGATGCCGGCGATGGCTTCCTTCCGCCGGAGGCCGGCATGGAGCGCCATCATCGTGCCCTGGCTGAAGCCGACGAGAGCGAGGTCGCGGTCGGTCAGGCCGAGGCCGGCGAGCTCGGCATCGAGGAAGGCCTGGAGGACGGGCGCGGCCTGCTCGACGCCGCGCCAGTAGAGCTCCATGTCGCCGTGCGCGAGCGGGAACCACTGCCGTCCCATGGGTGATTCGTCACAAGGGGCCGGCGCGTTCGGCGACACGAAGGCGGTGTCGGGAAGGATCGGCGCGAACATCCGGCCGAGGTCGATGAGATCGTTGCCGTCGGCGCCGTAGCCGTGGAGGAAGACCACGAGCTTCCGGGGCGGGGCGCCATTGGCGGGCGGCAGTCTCGGTCCGTCGATCATCGGGTCTCCTGAGGGGTTCAGAGCGGCACGCCGGCGCGGGGCCGGCGGGCGCGATAATAGGACCAGAACAGCCGCGCCGCGACCGCCCGCCAAGGCGACCAGTCGCGCGCGATGCCGCCGAGCCGCGGGATCGGCACGGGCGCCTCTTCGCCGAGCATGTCGGCGACGGCGCGGCGGAGCGCGAGGTCGCCGGCCGGGAAGACGTCCGGGTG
>JAEZEN010000239.1 GCA_023433185.1 Pseudomonadota bacterium
CGCGACGGCGACGAGGGCCGCCTGTTCTGGGCGGCGGAGGGCGGCGCCGAGACCGCCGATCCCGGCTTCGATCCGCATCTCGCGCCCGACCCGACGCCGCTCTGGAACATCCTCGACTGGACGCCGGAGGGTCGCGGGACCGACTGGTATCCGAAGCTCGATTACCCGGCCGACGGCCGCTGACCTTCAATCACCGATTCCAGGGGAGACCGACATGTCCAGGATGATTTTCGTGAACCTGCCCGTTGCCGACCTGCCGAAGGCCAAGGCCTTTTACGAGGCGATCGGCTTCGTGAACAATCCGCAGTTCACCGACGAGACCGCGGCCTGCATGGTGCTGACCGACACGATCTACGTGATGCTGCTCACCCACGAGAAGTTCGCCCAATTCTCGTCGCGGGAGATCGCCGACGCGCACAGGACCGCGCAGATGTCGCTCGCCTTGTCCTGCGACGACCGCGCTTCGGTCGACGAGATGACCGAGGCCGCGCTCGCGGCGGGCGGCAGCGAGGCGCACCCGTCGGAGGATCTCGGCTTCATGTACAGCCGCGCCTTCTACGATCCCGACGGCCACGGCTGGGGCCCGTTCCACATGGACATGGCCGCCTTGGAGGCGATGGGCGAGCAGCCCGAGCCGGCGAACGCCTGACCCTCCGAGTGAAAGGATGACGACATGGCAGAGATCAGCAACCGGACGCCGACGCTGACGCCGCACATCGTCTGTGCGGGCGCAGCCGAGGCGATCGACTTCTACAAGAAGGCCTTCGGGGCCGAGGAGCTGATGCGCGTGCCCGGCGAGGACGGCAAGCTCATGCACGCCGCGCTCAGCATCGACGGAGCGATGCTGATGCTGGTCGACGAGAACCGGGAGTGGGGCATCCAGTCCCCGCTGTCGCTCGGCGGCAGCCCGGTCACGCTGCATATCAGCGTGCCGGATGCCGACGCGGCGATCGCAAAGGCGGAGGCCGCCGGTGCGACGGTCACCCTTGCCGCGCACGACGCCTTCTGGGGCGATCGCTACGGCCAGGTGAAGGACCCGTTCGGCCACAACTGGTCGTTCGCCCATCCCCTGCGCGATACGGTGATGAGCGAGGACGAATTGCGCGCGGCGGCGAGGGACGCGATGTGCGGCCAGGCGCCCGAGCCGGCGGCCTGAAGCGACGGCAGCGCCATGACGAAGCCCCTGGTCACGAGCTACGACTGGTCGCCCGACGAGGGCGGCGGCCTGGTGCGCGACATGCGCGTGCGCTGGGCGCTCGAGGAGGTCGGCCAGCCCTATGACGTGCGTTATCTGTCCTGGGGCGAGCAGAAGCAGCCGGCGCACCGTGCCCGCAATCCGTTCGGGCAGGTGCCGACCTATGAGGAGGACGGGCTCGTCCTCTTCGAATCCGGCGCGATCGTCCTGCACATCGCGGAGACCCGCCCCGGCCTGCTGCCGGAAGAGCCGGCTGGGCGGGCGCGGGCGATCGAGTGGATGTTTGCCGCGCTCAACACGGTCGAGCCGGTCGTCTGGGAGCTGATCATCGCGAAGATCATCGACGCGAAGGCGGAGTGGGCCGAGGAGCGGCTGCCGAGCGTGATGGGCCGGCTGCACGAGCGGCTGGCGGAATTGTCGGTGCGGCTCGGCGATGCGGAGTGGCTCGACGGGACGTTCAGCGCCGGCGACCTCCTGATGGTGCAGGTGCTGCGCAATCTCGGCCGCTCGGCTATCCTCGCCGATTATCCCAACCTCGCCGCCTATGTCGCGCGGGGCGAGGCGCGGCCCGCCTTCGGGCGCGCGCTCGAGGCGCTCCGGGCCGGCCAGACCGCCGGACGTCCGGCCGACTGGCCATATTGAATCGGTGGGCAACCAGACAGGGATGAAGGAGAGAGACGATGACCTATGTGGAAGGGTTCGTGGCGGCGGTGCCGAACGAGAACAAGGAGGCGTTTCGCGAGCAGGCCGCCGGCTTCACGCCGCTGTTCAGGGAAATGGGCGTCCGGCGCCAGGTCGAATGCTGGGGCGACGACGTCCCGCACGGCAAGCTGACCGACTTCTACGGGGCCGTCCAGGCGAAGGATGACGAGACGGTCGTCTTCGCCTGGTTCGAATATCCCGACAAGGCGACGCGCGATGCCGCCAACGAGAAGATGCGCAGCGATCCCCGGATGCAGCCGACCGGCGACAATCCGTTCGATGGCCAGCGCATGATCATCGGCGGCTTCGACTCGATCGTCGACGAGCGGGCCGAGGGCGTGGGCAATTATGTCGACGGCTACGTCCTGCCCGTGCCCGAAGGAAAGAAGGACGCCTATCTGGCAATGGCGCAGAAGGCGGCCGGCAAGTTCCGCGAATATGGCGCGGTCCGCGTGGTCGAGGCCTGGGGCGACGATGTGCCCGAAGGCAAGGTCACCGACTATCAGCGCGCGGTGAAGGCCGAGGACGGCGAGGGCATCATCTTTTCCTGGGTCGAGTGGCCCGACAAGGCGACCCGCGACAAGGGCTGGGAGAAGATGATGTCGGACCCCGACATGCAGCCCGACGGCGAGATGCCGTTCGACGGCAAAAGGATGTTCTGGGGCGGCTTCCGCCCGCTCGTCGACACCGCCGCCTGACGACCCCCACGGTGCGCCGCCCGCCGCGGCGGCGCACTTTCTTTCGGAGACTTTTGATGACCCTGCAGGGCAGCTGGATCTGGTACGAGCTGATGACGCCCGACGCGGACGGCGCGAAGGCCTTCTACGACCGCGTGGTCGGCTGGACGATCCAGACCATGCATGGCGACGACAAGGGCTACGGCTTCATCAACACCGCCGACGGCGGGATGACGGGCGGCGTGCTGCATCTGACCGAGGAGATGCAGCAGCACGGCGCCCGGCCCTGCTGGATCGGCTATGTCGGCGTCGACGACGTCGATGCGAGCCTCGGCGCGGTCGAGGCGGCGGGCGGCAGGGTGGTGATGCCGGCGCGGGACATCGAGATGGCCGGGCGGATCGCGATGGTGACCGATCCCAATGGCGCGCCCTTCTACATCATGACCCCGACGCCGCCGCCCGGCGGCGGCGAGAGCACGGCCTTCTCGCCGACGCTGCCGGGCCGCTGCGCCTGGAACGAGCTGCTGGGGGCCGACCAGCAGGCGGCGATCGACTTCTATACCGGCCTGTTCGGGTGGAGCCTGCCCGAGCCGATGGATATGGGCCCGATGGGCACCTACCAGTTCGTCGCCCATGACGGCGTCACCATCGGCGCGATCATGCGCAAGCCCGAGCAGGCGCCGGTCTCCGCCTGGACCCATTATTTCCGCGTCGCCGACATCGACGCCGCGAAGGCGGCCGCCGAGGCCGGCGGCGGCCGGATCATGACGGGTCCGATGGAGGTGCCGGGGGGCGACTGGATCATCCAGGGCACGGACCCGCAGGGCGCCTTCTTTGCGCTCGTGGGCGCCAAGCAGAATTAAGGAGAGAGAATATGACCGACAGCAAGCTCGTCACCTGCCTGTGGTTCGACCATGGCGAGGCCCGCAAGGCCGCGGAATTCTACGCGGCAACCTTCCCCGACAGCCATGTCGGCCGGGTCAACAGCGCGCCGGGGGACTTTCCCGGCGGTTCGGAAGGGGCCGAGCTGACGGTGGAGTTCACCGTGCTCGGCCGGGACTTCGTCGGTCTCAACGGTGGGCCCAACTTCAAGCCCAACGAGGCGGTGAGCTTCATGGTCGTCACCGAGACCCAGGAAGAGACCGACCGCTACTGGGAAGCGATCACCGGCAATGGTGGCGAGGAGAGCGCCTGCGGCTGGTGCAGGGACCGCTGGGGTTTCTCCTGGCAGATCACCCCGCGCATCCTGCTCGAGGCGACGACCAGCTCGGACCAGGCGGCGGCGAAGCGGGCGTTCGAGGCGATGATGACGATGCGCAAGATCGACATCGCGACGATCGAGCGCGCGTTCAAGGGTGAGACGGCGGACGCCTGAGTTCAGGCGTAGCGCGAATTGACGCAGGGGCTCGTCGCCCCGCGACCGTTGGCGCCCCACTTGCGGTAGCCGTTCGAATCCACGTGGAAGCGCTCGCCGCTGTAGAAGCCGAGCCCGGTATTGTAGGCGCGGCCGTCGCGGGCATGGGCGGCGCAGACCTGGCGGACCATCTGCGCGCGGGTGACGCGGGGGTTCACCGGCGCAAGGTCCAGCGCGAAGAAGTTGCGGTGGGCACTCTGCGGGGCGCCCGCCGAGCAGCGGTTCAGCCGGTCGTTGCGATAGCCGGAGACGGCCTCGACATTGCCGAGCACGGGCTCGACCTCGTCGCGGATGAAGCGCAGGGTCGTGGTGATGTGCGCCCACTTCTCGCGCGGGGCGACCTCGAAGCGCGCCGCGTTGCAGGCGCGCCAGGACGAGGAGGTCCGCACGAGCTGCCAGATGGGAATGACATCATCGAGGCCCTGCGCGGCGAGATGCGCGCGGAACGCCTCAACATCGGCCCGGTGGCGCGGGTCGCTGGCGAGCCAGGCCTCGAAATCGGCGCGGGACTGGCCGGGAGCCATGTCGCCGCGCGTTTCCAGGGCAGGCGAGGCCACCTCGGGCACCGCCGGGCGGGACGGCAGCGCGCCGGCCTCAAGCGCCGAGCGCGGGGCAGCCGCCGGCTGCGCCGCGGGCGTGACCGGGGCCGGAATGTCGAGACGGGCATGGGCCGAAATCGGCACAAAGAGGAGCATTGCCGCAATCGCGGCCGCTCGAACAAATTGTCGCATGGGGGCCACGTGGCGGGGCCCCGTCGCCCATTCAACCCGAGTCCTTGCTGCACCGCGGCAAGGCGAGCCTGACGCAGGTTAAAGCGTGGAACGTTACGGGGCCGGACGGCCCGGTTCGTCGCGCATGGAACGAACGGCGCCGAATCGCTGCATGTCAGCTTTGCGCTAAGTCGTTGCGATTAAAGGGCGATCAGCGCGGTTCCGAAGGTCTCGCGTGGTCCGAGGCCTGCCCGGGTGGCGGCAGAGGCGAGGGCTGGGTAATCACCGGCGTCGGCGGCGGTAAGGGCGGGGCCTCTGGGTCGCCGCCG
>JAEZEN010000241.1 GCA_023433185.1 Pseudomonadota bacterium
GCGCATCAGCCCTACGAGCGATACCCCGAGATCATCCGCGAGGCGGCGCGGGCGGCGGGCGGTACGGCGCAGGTCGCCGGCGGCGTGCCGGCGATGTGCGACGGCGTCACGCAGGGCCGCGCCGGCATGGAACTGTCGCTGTTCTCGCGCGATGCGATCGCCATGGCGGCGGCGATCGGCCTGTCCCACGACATGTTCGATGCGGCCGTCTTCCTCGGCATCTGCGACAAGATCGTGCCCGGCCTGCTGATCGGCGCGCTCACCTTCGGCCACCTGCCGGCGGTCTTCATTCCCGCCGGGCCGATGCCGACCGGCGTCTCCAACACCGAGCGTTCGCGGGTGCGCCAGCTCTTCGCCGAGGGCAAGATCGGCAGGGAGGAACTGCTCGACGTCGAGGCGGGCTCCTACCATGCGCCGGGGACCTGCACCTTCTACGGGACGGCGAACTCGAACCAGATGCTCATGGAGATCATGGGCCTCCACATCCCCGGGGCGACCTTCGTCAATCCCGACACGCCGCTGCGCGATGCGCTGACCCGGGCCGCGACGACGCGGGCGCTGGCGATCACCGGGCTCGGCAACGAATATACCCCAGTTGGCCAGATCGTCGACGAGCGGGCGATCGTCAACGGCGTCGTCGGGCTCCACGCCACCGGCGGCTCGACCAACCACACGCTGCATCTCGTCGCCATCGCCAAGGCCGCGGGCATCCGGCTGACCTGGGACGATTTCGCCGATCTCTCGGAGATCGTGCCGCTGCTCGCTCGCGTCTACCCGAACGGCTCGGCCGACGTGAACCATTTCCACCAGGCCGGCGGCATGCAGTTCCTGATCCGCGACCTGCTCGGGACGGGGCTGCTGCACGAGGACGTGAAGACCGTCTGGGGCACGGGCCTCTCGGGCTACGTCCAGGCACCGCAGCTCGACGCCGCGGGCAACGCCATCTGGGTCGACGGACCGCGCGAGAGCCGGGACGAGGCGGTGCTGCGCCCGGCCTCGCGCCCCTTCTCGCCCGAGGGCGGGCTGAAGCTGCTCGACGGCAATCTCGGCCGCGCCGTCATCAAGGTCTCGGCGGTGAAGCCCGAGCATCAGGTGGTCGAGGCACCGGCGATGATCTTCCATTCGCAGGAGGAATTCGCCGACGCCTTCCGCGCCGGGCAGCTCGAGCGCGACTTCGTCGCCGTCGTCCGCTTCCAGGGACCGAAGGCCAATGGCATGCCGGAACTGCACAAGCTGACACCGACGCTCGGCGTGCTCCAGGACCGCGGCCACAAGGTCGCGCTCCTCACCGACGGTCGGATGTCGGGTGCCTCGGGCAAGGTGCCGGCAGCGATCCACGTCACCCCGGAGGCCGCCGATGGCGGCGCCATCGCCCGGCTCCGCGACGGCGACATCGTGCGCCTCGACGCGCCGCGCGGCCGGCTTCAGGTCCTGCTCGACGCCGGCGAGTTCGCCGAGCGCACGCCTGCGAGCGCCGACCTCGCGGCCAACGAATACGGCGTCGGGCGCGAGCTGTTCCGCCTGTTCCGGGCCAACGCCCACGCGGCGGAACTGGGGGCCGGGGTGTTTTAGGCCACGCGGCCTCGTGCTACGGTTCGGCATGGACCGGACCTACACGTTCGTCTTCGATCCCGACCCCGACGGTGGCTACGTCGTTACATGTCCGGCGCTTCCGGGTCTCGTCACCTGGGGGGCGACGCTCGATCACGCGCGGACCATGGCCCGTGACGCTATGGCGGGGTTCATCGAGGTGCTGATGGAGGAAGGTGAGCCCGTACCCGAGAGCGACGCGCCGGAGACGGCCCCGCGATACGGCCGATTGGCGCAGACCTTGCGGGAAGATCAGGTGGTGCCCACCCTCGAGCAACTCACCAACCGCGTCGGCGCACCGGCATGACGCGGCTGCCGTCGCTTCGCCCGCGCGAAGTGATGGCGGCACTTGGAAAAGCGGGGTTCGTGGTGGTTCGCGTCAAGGGCAGCCACTACCAGCTTCACAATCCGCTGAATGGACGACGCGTCACCGTTCCCTACCACGGCGGCGACCTCTCCAAGGCCACGCTGGCGTCGATCCTGGCGGGATCGCGGCAGACGACTTCCTGCGGTTGCTGTAGGAGAGCCTATCCCGACCGCCGCACCCGCGCCCATGGTCGGGTCTCGCCGGGCGCGGCCACGTCGCCGATCGCCGGCTGGAGATAGTGCGGCACCTCGGGCCACTCCCCGGCCTCGAGCGCCTTGATAACCTTCGGGTCGTCGGTCTGGAAGGCGTCGACGCCGACGCGGGCGAGCATGGGCACCTGGTCGATGAAGAATCCGCCGATGGCCCGGACCTCGCCCTTGTAGCCATCACGCTCGCGCAGCAGCCGCGCCATCGAGAAGGCGCGGCCGTCGGCGAATTTCGGGATCTCGACGGCGATCACCGGAAAGCGCGCGAGGTCGCCGGCGATGTCGGTCCAGACCGCGCCCGGAGGCAGGACGAGGCCGAGCGGCGCGTTGCGCCGGGCGAGCGTCTCGCGCTCGGTCCGCCAGCGGACAAGGGTGACGAAGGCGGGCGCATCGTCCGGCAGCGGCGCGTCGTCGGCGACGAAGTGCCAGGGGTCCTCGACGAACTGTCCGTTCTTCCAAAGGGGCATGGTTCAGATTCCGCTGCAACGAAGGGGTGGAACGGCACCGTTCCCATCCGGCGCCTCAGGGAGCGGGGGCCGGGCGCGGCTCAGATGCCGCTGCCATCGGCCTCGGCCGGCACGTGGATGCCGCACTCGGTCTTCGACAGGCCGCGCCAGCGGCCGGCACGCTGGTCCTCGCCCACCGCTACGCGCGACGTGCAGGGGACGCAGCCGATCGACGGATAGCCCTTGGCGACCAGCGGATGCTCCGGCAGGCCGTGGCGCTCGGCATAGGCCTTCAGCTCGACGATCGACCACGAGGCGAGCGGGTTCACCTTGATCCGGGCGCCGTCTGCCTCGAAAAGGCGGAGCGTGGCGCGCTGGGCGTTCTGGAAGCGCTTCCGCCCGGTGAACCAGGCATCGACCCCGTCGAGGGCGCGCTGCAGCGGCTCGGTCTTGCGGATGTGGCAGCAGAGGTCGGGATTGGTCATCCACAGCGCCCGGTGCGGGTCGTTCTCGGCGAGCCGGGCCGGGTCCGGCGTCACGGTCCGGACGTCGGTCAGGCCGAGCATTTCGGTCAGGCGCGTGCGGTATTCGAGCGTCTCGGCGAAAAGCCGGCCGCTGTCGAGAAAGATCACCGGAATGCTCGGGTCGACGTCGGCGACCAGGTGGAGGAGAACCGCCGAATCCGCTCCGAAGCTCGAGACGAGGGCATTGCGGCCGGGGAACAGCTCGCCCGCGGTCAGGGCGATCGCATCGCGGGCATCGACCTGCCCGAAGCGGGCGTTGAGCACCGCGACCCGGTCGGCGACGCCGGCTTCTCCGCCCTGGGTCACGGCACGCGCGTCAAGCGGCACCATAGAGAGCTTCCTTGAAGGGTGCCTTGCCGAGGCGGCGATAGGCGGCGAGGAAGGTTTCTTCGGGGTCCGAGCGAACCTTGAGATAGGTGTCTACCACGGTTTCCACCGCATCGACGATTCCGTCGCTCGAGAACCCGGGACCGAGGATCTCGCCGATCGAGGCCTGCTCGTCGCCCGAGCCGCCGAGGGTGATCTGGTAGAACTCCTCGCCCTTCTTCTCGACGCCGAGGATGCCGATGTGGCCGACATGATGGTGGCCGCAGGCGTTGATGCAGCCGGAGATCTTGATCTTCAGTTCGCCCACCTCGCGCTGGCGGGCGCCGTCGCCGAAGCGCTCGGAGATGCGCTGCGCCACCGGAATGGAGCGGGCATTGGCGAGCGCGCAGTAGTCGAGGCCCGGGCAGGCGATGATGTCGGTCACGAGCCCGGCATTGGCGGTGGCGAGGCCGTTGTCGCGAAGCGCGGCATGCAGTGCCGGAAGGTCGTCGAGGGCGACGTGGGGCAGGATCAGGTTCTGCTCGTGGCTGACCCGGATCTCGTCATGGCCGTAGCGCTCGGCGAGGTCCGCGACGAGGTCCATCTGGTCGGCGGTCGCGTCGCCCGGCGTGCCGCCGATCGGCTTCAGTGAGATCGTGACCATGGCATGGCCCTCGACCCGGTGGGGCGCCGTGTTCTGGTCGACCCAAGCGGCGAGGTCGGCGTCGGCGGCGCGCGCCCGGGACAGCACGACGCTGTCAGCCGGCCGCGGCGCGAGATCGGCCGGCGGGGCGAAGTATGCCTGGATGCGGCGGATCTCGTCCTGGGGGAGGGCGAGGCTCGAGTGGCGGATGCGCTCCCATTCCTCCTCGACCTGGCGGGCGATCTCCTCGGCGCCGGTCTCGTGGACCAGGATCTTGATCCGCGCCTTGTACTTGTTGTCGCGCCGGCCGAACTGGTTGTAGACGCGCAGGATCGCCTCCGAATAGGAGAGCAGGTCCTCCTCCGGCAGGAAGTCGCGGATCTTGTGGCCGATAAACGGGGTGCGGCCGAGCCCGCCGCCGACATAGACGGCGAAGCCGAGGCGGCCCGCCGCGTCGCGCTTCAGGTGGAGGCCGATGTCGTGGACCTTCACGGCGGCGCGGTCGCGCTCGGAGCCGGTCACGGCGATCTTGAACTTCCGCGGCAGGAAGACGAATTCCGGGTGCAGCGACGACCACTGGCGGAGGATTTCGGCATAGGGGCGCGGGTCGGCCGCCTCGTCACGCGCGGCACCGGCGAAGTGGTCGGCGGTGACGTTGCGGATGCAATTGCCCGAGGTCTGGATGGCGTGCATCTCGACCGAGGCGAGATCGGCGAGGATGTCCGGGATGTCCTTCAGCGCCGGCCAGTTGAACTGGAGGTTCTGGCGGGTGGTGAAGTGACCATAGCCGCGGTCGTATTTCCGCGCGATGGTGCCGAGCATGCGAAGCTGCGCGGGGTTCATCGTCCCGTAGGGGATGGCGATCCGCAGCATGTAGGCATGGAGCTGGAGGTAGACGCCGTTCATCAGCCGCAGCGGCTTGAACTGGTCCTCGGTCAGTTCGCCGGCGACCCGCCGCGCGACCTGGCCGCGGAACTGCGCGACCCGCTCCTGCACAAACTCCCGGTCGAACTCGTCGTAGCGGTACATGGCTTCGGTCCGTGTCGCTATTCCGCCGCCTGGGCGAGACGCGCCTTGTTGAGGGTGGCGTATTCGGCCTCGCCGTAGGCGACGGTGGGCCCCTCGGCGCGGATCCGCTCGCGGATGCGCACCGGCACCGGGCGCCCGTCGGCAATGGTGACGTCGATGGGGTAGGGCTCGAGGACGATGCGGGCATCGGCCTGGGCCTCGGCATAGGCCGACGCGTTGTCGAGATCGGGCCCGTCCGAAACGAGGAGCGCTTCGGCGATGTCATGAACCCACACGCCCCGTTCGTCGAGGAAGACGACGCGTCCGTCGTCGAGGCGGTTGGCGGTGATCGCCTTCTGCGGTCCGGCCTTGGCGGCTTTGAACATGGTGCGACTTCCTCTTCAGGCCGCGAGCGTCGCGAGCGACACCGGCTCGGCGCCGACCGCGCCTTCCGCGACGACCTCGCCGATGATGATCAGAACCGGGCCCTTCAGGTCCCGCCGCGCCGCAATGCGGGCCAGTTCATCGAGGCGGCCGACATGAGCCTGGCGGTCCGGGCGGGACGCATTCTCGACGACCGCGACCGGTGTCGACGGGGCGAGGCCAGCCTCGAGCAGCCGAGCCGCGACGCGGGCAGCGGCCGCGTGGCCCATATAGACCGCCACCGTCGCCCCCGAAAGGGCGAGGCCGGCCCAGCCGGGCAGCGTCTCGCCGTCCGCATCGTGGCCTGTCGCGAAGACCAGCGCCGACGACGTGTCGCGCAGCGTGAGGGGAATCTCGTTCTCCGCCGCCGCGGCGAAGGCCGCGGTTATGCCGGGGACGATGTCGAAGGAGACGCGCGCCGCGCGAAGGGCCGCCATCTCCTCGCCGGCGCGGCCGAAGACCAGCGGATCGCCGGACTTGAGCCGCACGACGCGGTGGCCCTTCCTCGCCTCGGTGACGAGGAGCGCGTTGATCGCCTCCTGGCTGAGCGCGTGGTTGCCCGGCGCCTTGCCGACATAGACGCGTCGCGCGTCGCGCCGTCCCTGGGCGAGGATCGCCGGTGGCACGAGGCGGTCGTAGACGATGACGTCGGCTTCCTGGAGCGCGCGCTGGGCGCGGAGCGTCAGAAGGTCCTCGGCGCCCGGCCCGGCCCCGACGAGCGAAACGTGCCCGGCGAGGTTTGGCCCGATCTCGAGCATGCGGACCGCTTCGCCCTCGGCCGCGCCGACATCGCCGGCAAAGACCCTCTCGGCGACCGGGCCGGCGAAGAAGCGCGCCCAGAACCGCCGCCGGGCTTCGGGCGAGGGCAGGG
>JAEZEN010000254.1 GCA_023433185.1 Pseudomonadota bacterium
GGCCGGCGGATTCAAGGTCGACCGGCCGGGCGGGGAGGCCGGGGTCGCGCCGGGCCAGGCCTGCGTCTTCTACGAGTCCGATGCGGCCGGGGCGCGCGTGCTCGGTGGCGGCTTCATCGAGCGTTCCGAACACGAGCGCAAGGCGGAACTCGCGCTCCGCAGGATCGTTGCCCAAGAGCCGTTTGCTGCCGCTCTGTGAGTGCTGGATGACACGAAGGTCGCGTGAATCGGGCCACTCCGTCGCCTCCCCGCCCGGGCCGCTGGCGGCGATCAGCGATGGCAATGTCGTCGCTGCCTATGCGCGATGGGCGCCGATCTACGACTGGAGTTTCGGCGTCTTCACACGGACGGCGCGCGTGGCGGCCGTCGCCGAACTGAACACGCTGCCGCCAAGTCGCATCGTCGAGCTCGGCGTCGGCACCGGCATCTCCCTGCCCCTCTATAAGCGCCACCATCGCATCACGGGCGTCGACCTGTCCCGCGACATGCTCAAGCGCGCCCGCAAGCGGGTCGACGAGGAGGGCCTCGGACACGTCGATGGCTTGCATGAGATGGATGCCGGCGACCTCGCGTTTCCCGATGCCTCGTTCGACGCCGCGATGGCGATGTTCGTGATTACCGTCGTGCCGGACCCCGACAAGGTTCTCGCCGAGATGGCGCGGGTGGTGCGGCCAGGTGGGCGGGTGCTTCTCGTCAACCATTTCTCCGTTGAATCGGGGCCGCGTGCGGCGATCGAACGTCACCTCGCGCGGTTCTCGGGCAAGCTGGGGTGGCGGCCGAACTTTCCGATCGAAACCGTCCTCGGCCGCTCCGAACTGCGCCTGATGGAGCGCCGCTCCGTCAAGGCGCTCGACCTTTTCACGCTGCTGGTCTTCGAGCGCCTTTAGCGACCCGCGCCCGCTCTCAGACGGCTTCGGGGCGATCCCGCTCGAGCACGCGGACCTCGGCCGGCGAATCCGCCATCTCCTCCACGAAATCCTCGACCCGGCCGTGGAGCAGGCCGAAGGTCCCGTAGTGGCAGGGGATCACCGTCTCGAAGTCGAAGAACCGCTTGCAGGCGAGCGCGGCCAGCCGCGGCCCCATGGTGAAGCGGTCGCCGATCGGCACGATGCCGATCTTCGGCTGGTAGATTTCGGCGATCAGCTTCATGCCGTCGAAGATGCCGGTGTCGCCCATATGGAGGAGCGTACGCTCGCCGGGCGCGCTGATCACCACCCCGCCGGGATTGCCGAGATAGACCGGCATGCCGTCGATGGTCGTCGAGGACGAGTGCCAGGCCGGCACATAGGCGACGCGGAAGGCGCCGAAATCGATCTCGCCGCCATGGTTGACATGCTCCGCCCGCGCGACGCCGCGACCGGCGAGGAGCGTGCAGACCTCGGGGTTTGCGACCAGCACCGCGCCGGTCTCCCGGCAGATCTCCGGGGCCGAGCCGATATGGTCGTCGTGGCCGTGGGTGAGGATGACGTGGGTCGCCCCCGCGGCCGCCGCCGCCTTGTCGCCCGCGAAGGTCGGGTTGTCGAGAAACGGGTCGATGAGGATGACCGCTCCGTCGAGCGCGATGCGAAAGGCCGAATGGCCGAACCACGTGATCTGCATGCTATACCCCGGCTTTCCGATTATGGTTGGAACGATGATCGCCGCCCGAACCCCGCCGCGCAACCAGAACGCCGACGAAGGCGGGGTGTTTCCGTGAAGCGGCCCGAGCCGACGCTTCAGGACTTCGTCGCCGTGTTGCCGCCGAGCGGTGCGCTGCTCGGCCTCGACCTCGGCACCAAGACCATCGGCTTGGCGCTGTCGGACACCGGGCGGAGCATCGCATCCCCGCTCCTCGTCATCCGCCGGACGAAGTTCCAGGCCGACCTGGCCGAGCTGCGCCGCGTCATCGACATCCATGCCCCGGTCGGGCTGGTGCTCGGCCTGCCGGTCAACATGGACGGCAGCGAGGGGCCGCGCGCCCAGGCGACCCGCGGCTTCGCCCGTAACATGGCCAATACGGTGACGCTGCCGCTCCTCTTCTGGGACGAACGCCTGTCGACCGCGGCCGTCACGCGGACGCTGATCGAGGCCGACACCAGCCGCAAGCGCCGCGGCGAGGTCGTCGACAAGGTGGCCGCCGCCTACATCCTCCAGGGCGCGCTCGACCGCATGCGCCGCCTCGCCGACGAGGCCGCCCCGGCCACCGGCTGAGGCGCAGATCGGGACTGCCCATCGCCGCCGCCACAGGATAGGGTCGCCGCCGCGAGGGCGATGCCGGGAGGGCCGGACTGCATGGAAACGACAGCGGCGGAAAGCCTGAGCTTCAAGGAGACGGAGCGGACGGGCTGGGGCGAGAAGGCGCCGGTCTATGACGACTTCGCCGGCCAGATCACGGTGGGCGTCGTCGGGCCGGTGCTCGAAGCGCTCGCGGTCGGCCCCGGCACGCGCTTCCTCGACGTCTGCTGCGGCCCGGGCTACCTCGCCGCCGAGGCAGCCCGGCGCGGCGCGCAGGCGGAGGGCGTCGACTTCGCCGCCGCCATGGTCGAGGAAGCCCGGCGCCGTTTTCCGGGCGTCGGCTTCGCGAGCGGCGATGCCGAGGCCCTCGACTTCGCCGACGGCCGCTTCGACGCGGTCGCCTGCGCCTTCGGCCTCCTCCATCTCGCGGACCCCGACCGGGCGCTGGCCGAGGCGCACCGCGTGCTGGCGCCCCGCGGCCGCTACGCCTTCACGGTGTGGATGGGGCCGGAGCGGCACGAGTTCTTCCGCCTCGTCGGCGATGCCATCGCCGCCCATGGGGCGCCGGTCGAACTGCCGCCCGCCCCGCCGATGTTCCGCTTCGCCGATCCGGACGAGGCGCGGCGGAGCATGGCGGCGGCGGGCTTCGGCGAGGTCGCGATCGCGGAACTGCCGCTCGTCTGGCGGATCGCGGGCCCAGAGGACGTGCTCGCCTATGTCGAGAAGTGCACGCTGCGGGTCGCGATGGTGCTCGATCGGCAGACGCCGGCGGCCCGGCAGCGAATCCACGATGCGATCGTCGAAGGCGCCGGCACATTCCGTCGCGACGGCGGCTGGGAAGTGGCGTGGCCGGCGGTGCTGGTTTCCGGCCGAAAGTCATGAGGGCCGGGACAGCGGTCGCGCCCGAGGCGCGCGCCCGCGCGAAGCGGGAGCCGAAGCCGGCTCAGTACATCATGTACCAGTAGATCATCGCCGGCGGATCGTCCTCGTTCGGCTGCATCGACTTCTGCCACTCGTGGAACCGCTCGCGGAGGCCGCGCTTGCCCGGGTCCATCTCGGCCATCTTCTCGTTCATCTGGCGCAGGCGGCGTACCAGCGTCTTCATGAAGAGCGCGGCGCGCTCCGGGTCGGTCTGGATGGAGTCGTTGAACTCCTCGTAGTTGGTGGTGACGCACTCGGTGTCGATCACCGCCTTGACCGTCGCCGAGCGCGGCCCGGGATCGATCAGGCTCATCTCGCCGAAGACTTCGCCCGCCTTGAGCACGCCGACGTGCTTGGCCTTGGCGCCTTCGCCCACGGTGATGTCGACCGAGCCGTCGACGATCAGGAAGGCCGTATCGCCCTGCTCGCCTTCCTTGAGGATCGTTTCCCCGGCCTTGAACTTCACGGTGCGCATCGCTTGTCCCTTGTGCGGATGGAGGTCGGCCGGACGATAGCCGACCGGCGCCGGACGCGGTAGCGTGCGGCAAGGGAAAGGGGAAGAAAAATATGGACGGTTCCAGGTTCGTCATTGCGCCGCCCCCGCGTCCGGCGATTCCGATCGCGGGCTCCGACGGCCTCTTCCCCGTCCACCGCATCTACTGCGTCGGCCGCAACTACGCCGCGCACGCCGTCGAGATGGGCGGCAACCCGGACCGCGAGCCGCCGTTCTTTTTCCAGAAGAACCCCGACAACCTCGATTCGAGCGGTACGTTCCCCTATCCGCCGGCCTCCGGCGACGTGCATTTCGAGATCGAGATGATGGTCGCGCTCGCCGGCGGCGGCACCGACATTCCGGTCGAGGCGGCCCTCGGCCACGTCTATGGCTATGGCGTCGGCATCGACATGACGCGGCGCGACCTCCAGGCCCGGGCGAAGGAACTGCAGCGGCCGTGGGAGGTGGCCAAGGCGTTCGAATCCTCGGCGCCCTGCTCGCCGGTCGTGCCGGCGAGCGCCATCGGCCATCCTTCGGCCGGCGCGATCTGGCTCGACGTCAACGGGGCGCGGCGCCAGAGCGGCGACCTCGACCAGATGATCTGGAAGGTGCCGGAGATGATCGCCTACCTCTCGGGCCTCTTCACGCTCCGCCCCGGCGACGTCATCTTCACCGGCACGCCGGCCGACGTCGGCGCGGTCGCCCGCGGCGACGTGATGCACGGCCATATCGACGGGGTCGGGGAGCTGACGGTCACCGTCGTTTAGGTCGTGAACCCACAGGGTGCTTCCCACTCCGATCATCCCCGCATGCGGGGATCCAGAAGAAGCCTGCTCGGCGGTCGAGGAAAGGACGCACCCAGGCCCTGGCCGAAGCGCGCGTCCCTGAGAAGCTGGGTCGCCGCATGCGCGGGGACGAGCGCGTCTTCGATGGCCGCGAGGAGGCGGGCCGACCTGGCGCGACGCCTACGCGCCCGCCCGGTTCCAGCCGCGGCCGCCGTCGCCGAAGGCCTCCCAGCCGTCCTCGGTGACGATGACGGTGTCCTCGAGCTTGATGTAGCCGCGGCGGGGATGGGGCAGCGTCGTCTCGATCGACAGGACCATGCCCGCCTCGAGCGGCTCGCCGGCGTCGTCGCCGGGATAGGGCACCGGGCCGCTGCCGGTGAGCCGCGGCGCCTCGTGCGAGATCAGGCCCATGCCGTGGGCGACGAAATCGAGGAGGTTGCCGTTGGGCGAGCCGCGGAGCACGGCGCCGGCAGAGTCGTATATCTCGACGCCGCGCGCCCCGGCGCGGATCGGCTCCCGCGCCGCCATCTGGATCGCGTCGATCTCGGCGAGGAGGTCCTCGAGCTCGGCATCGGGCTCGCCCGCCACGGCCATCCGGCAGAGGTCGCCGATATAGCCCTTGTAGTTGCCGCCCGGAGTCGATCGACATCGGGTCGCCGGCGCGCCACACTTGGTCGGACGGCGCCCGGTTGAGGCTGGTGCCGGCGGTGATCAGGCAATACTCGAAGGTGAGGCCGCGGGCGACTTCCTCGCGCCGCAGAGTCTCGACGATCTCGGCCTTGGTCGAGCCGGGTCCATGCTGGGCGACCGCCGCCAGCATCGCCGCGACCACATCCTCGGAGGCGCGGCGGAGATGGCCGAGCTCCTCCGGCGTCTTGATGGCGCGGAGGCGCTCGAGCGGGACGGTCGCGTCGACGATCCGCGCCGCGGGCATCTCCTTCCGCAGCAGTTCTTCGGCGTCGGCGGGCAGGAAGGCGCGCTCGACGCCGATCGTCGGGCCGTCCCCGCCCACCTTCCGAACATGCTCGACCGCCGCCGCCATCGCCCCGTCCGAGCCCCAGGCGCGGATGAATTCCGGCATCCAGAAGCGGCCGAGCTCGCGCTCGAAATTCTCCATCGGATTGCCGACATAGGCGGCGTTCTCGGGCCGGCCGCGGACATAGACGAGGATCGGCAGGTAGCGGCTCAGGCCGATCGCGTCGAAATGCGAGAAGAAGAAGAAGCGGTAGGCGCCGCCCACAAGATACTGGATGTTGTGCCTGGAGGTGACGAGGAGGACGTCGATGCCCGCCTGATCGAGCAGCGCGTCGAGATGGCCGCGATCGAAGGGGACCGACACCCCGCCGCTGCCGGTTGCCTTTTCGTCGCGAGCGTCCATGATGCCCTCCCTCACTCTTGTTTTTCTCGTCACTATAGCCCCGCAGTCCCGCTCCGTCGCGGGAGAACGAGGGCGACCACGCGACATCGGGAGGCGTCATGGACACGATCATCGAGCGGCTCGCGCCCGGCGCCGAGGCGGCGCCGGCGATCCTCGCGCCGGACCGTCCGCCCCTCACCCATGGCGCGCTCCGCTCGCTCATCGGCGCGACGGTGGCCCGCCTCAACGCCCTCGGCCTCGGCCGCGGCGACCGGGTGGCCATCGTCCTCCCCAACGGCCCCGAGATGGCGACCGCCTTTCTCGCCGTCGCCGCCGGCGCGACGACGGCCCCGCTCAACCCGGCCTATCGCGAGGACGAGTTCGCCTTCTACCTCTCCGACATCGGCGCGAAGGCGCTGGTGGTCGCCGCCG
>JAEZEN010000277.1 GCA_023433185.1 Pseudomonadota bacterium
GGCGTGGCGTGCATCCCCCTTGTCGCAGAAACCGCGCCGGTCGGTCGCAACGAACGGCAGCCGGGAGGCGATGGCGACGCCGTGATATCCGCGCTGGCCGTTGACCAGGAGGTGACTGTAGCCGCGGCGCTGGAACGGCTTGGCGGGAAACCGGTCCTCCGGGCACTTGATCTCCTGAAGGCAGAGGATGTCGGGCTGGTAGCGATCGAGGAACTGGCCGACCTGCCGGATGCGGAGGCGCACCGAATTGATGTTCCAGGTGGCTATGCTGAGGGTCATGCCGATGCCTTGGTGGAGCGGGGTGGCATCTGATACCCCGCCCGGACTGCCGTCTCACGGAAAAATCCGGGGACCGCCCCTGGAGCTACGAATCGCGCGGGCTTTGGCGTGCGCCGGGGATGGGTGCCAGCCAGGCTTCGCGGCGGATCACCCAGCCCTCCTGGGTGGGCGCGAGGTCGCCCGGTGCCTCGTCGAGCGAACCGAGCAGGACCTCGACACGATCCGGCGAGAGGTTGAAGAGCCGCGACCCGCAGACCGGACAGAAGCTCCGTCCGAGGAAGCTCCGCGTCTCGCCCGTGGTCGCGAAGGCCGCCGCCGGCCACTCGGCATAGGGCATGGCCACGCCGCCGGTCGCCTTCCGGCATTCGAGGCAGTGGCAGAGGCCGACGACGCGCGGCTCGCCACGCAGGGTAAAGCGGACGGCGCCGCAGCTGCAGCCGCCGCGGCGGAGGCGGGCGCCGTCCGCGTCGTGGGACGGGCCCGCGACGGTCACGGGGTATTCGGCCATGCCGTCCGCCTCAGCGCGCCGCCCAGGCGAGGCCGCGCTGGAGGATGGTGCGCATCTCCGGCACCTCGAACTCCTTCGCGACATGGCCGAGCGAGGAATAGAACACGCGGCCCTTGCCGTGGCGCCGCTTCCACACGACCGGCATCACCACGCCGTCGATCCAGGACGCGTGATCGCCGTTGAAGGTCGTCGTCGCCAGCACCTCGTTCGCCGGATCGACGTGCATGTAGTACTGCTCGGAGCGGTAGTCGAAGTCGCCGATGCCGGCCATCACCGGATCGTCGGGGCGGGTGACGTTCACCCGGTAGTCGATCACGTTTCCGGGATGGGCGACCCACTGACCGCCGACCATGAACTGGTAGTCCGGCGCCTCGCGGAAGGCGTCGCCCATGCCGCCGTGATAGCCGCCTAGCCCGACGCCGCCGCGGATCGCTTCTTCGAGACTGGCAAGCTCGTCCTTCTCGATCCGCGCCATGGTGATGATCGGCACGATCAGGCTGAGCCGGGCAATCGCCGGGTCGGCGAACGCCTTCGTCGACGTTTCGACGCGGACCGCGAAACCCTCGGCCTCGAGCAGGCCCTTCACGGCCTTCGCCCCCTCCTCGGGCTCGTGGCCGGGCCAGCCGCCCCATACGATCAACGCCTCGCGCATCATCTTCCTCCTCAATCGAGCTCGCCGGGCCGG
This sequence comes from Pseudomonadota bacterium, assembly GCA_023433185.1. Next base: position 1,473 of record JAEZEN010000277.1, read on the forward strand.
AGGTCGGCGGGCAGCATGGCGGGCCGCTCCGGCCGGCTTTCGATCGCGATGTGGCGCCCCTCGTCCGACGAACGCTGGATCGCCTCCATCACTTCGAGGACGTGGAAGGCGAGTTCGCCGCTCGCCCGGTGCGGGCGGTTCCGGCGGATCGCGAACGCCATGTCGGCGACGCCGATGATGCGGAAATTGCCGTTGGCATAGGCATGCTCGGTGATCGCCGGGCGCCAGTCGCCGGCCGCGGTGCCGATCTCGATCTGGCCGCCGAAATGGTTCGGGTCCGGCACCGCCATCGTGCCCTCGCTGCCATAGAGCTCGATCGGCCGGTGGCGATGGCGCGGCACGTCGAAGCTCATCACCATCGTGACCACCGGGCCGGAATGGAAGGCCAGCGTCGCTGCGGCGTGGGTGGCGACCTCGACGGGAATCTCCCTGCCGGCGAGCGGCTGGCTGGTGATCGTCCGCGTCGGCCGCCCCCGCGCGGTGATCGCCGCGACCCGCGCCACGGGCCCGAGGAGGTTGACGAGGTCGGTGACGTAGTAGGGGCCCATGTCGAGCACCGGCCCGCCGCCGCGGAGGTAGTAGAAGCCGGGGTTCGGATGCCAGCGCTCGTGGCCGGGGCACATGAAGAAGGCGGTGCCGGCGAGCGGCTGGCCGATGGCGCCCGCGTCGATCAGTCGACGGCAGGTCTGGTGCGCGCCGCCGAGGAAGGTGTCGGGCGCCGCGCCGATGCGGACACCCCTGGCCGCCGCCGCGTCGAGGAGGCGCCGGGCCTCGGCCATGTCGATGCCGAGCGGCTTCTCGGAGTGGACATGCTTGCCGGCGTCCACGGCACGCAGCCCGACCGCAACATGGGCGAGCGGTACGGTGAGGTTGACGACGATCTCGATGGCCGGATCGGCGAGCAGGGCGTCCACCGTGACGGCCGGCACGCCGAATTCGGCGCCGCGCGCCTCGGCCGCGGCCGCATTCATGTCGGCCAGTGCGCGCACCTCGAGGATCGGGAAGCCCCGCGCCGCCGTGAGGTAGGCCGCGCTGATGTTGCCGCAGCCGACGATGCCGATTCCGACTCGTTCCATGGCCCCTCCCGAGCGCTTCCGGGCCGGCAAGCGAACCCGGGGACCAGGGCCCGCCGTGCCGTTCGCGGGCGACGCGAGAGCGGCTTCTTGGGTCGGATGCCTCTGGGCCAAGCCCTGAGTAGAGCGGCGCGGCCGCCGATGCAATCGTTTTCATCGGCGCGGTCCCGCCAGATGCGGATGGGGCGGGCGCGTGCGCCGGCCCCTTCGTCGTATCCGGCCGCGGACGGGCCGGACCTCACTTTCCGGGATTCTTCCAGACCCTGAGCAGCGTGCGGTCGAACTCGTCGTCCGACATCCGCCGGGTGTCTTCGGCCGCTGCCTCGAGGC
>JAEZEN010000360.1 GCA_023433185.1 Pseudomonadota bacterium
ACCTCGAGGACTTCCGGGGGCGCTTCCTCGGGCGGGTCCGGTCCCTGGCCCTCGCCCACGATGTCCTCACCGAGGAAGCCTGGCGCGGCGCGACCGTGTTCAGCCTCGTGCAGAGCCAGCTTGCCGCCTTCGGCGACGACCTCAAGGAGCGCTCGCGAATCGAGGGCCACAACGCCTTCCTCAAGCCGAATGCCGTCCAGTATGTCGGCCTGGCGCTCCACGAACTGATTGCCCATTCGATGCTCTCCGGCTCCCTGGGCGATCCCGACGGCGGGGTCGCGGTGGAAAGCCGGGTCCAGACCGACGAGGACGGCAGCCAGGTTCTCTGCATCGCCTGGGCGGAGACCCGTGGCGTCTCTCACATCTCCGAGGCCACCTCGGAGTTCGGACAGGCGCTTCTGAAGACGATCGTGCCGGCAGCGCTCGGCGGCAACGCCACGCTCGTGGTTCAGCCGGGCGGCGGCCTGTCCTACGTGCTCCGCATCCCGGCGACGCAGTTCTTCTGAGCTAGCCGTGGCCCGAACGAACAACCCCGGGCCGTGGCCGGAGACCGTCGTCGGCAACGACGAGAAACCGCGAGAGTAGCCCCGGTTTCAGGCCTCGCCGACGTCGAATGCGCGGATCAGGTCGGCACTGCTCCTCACCACGCGACCGAGGTTGAAGTGGAAGGCCCGCAGCGTCGCATCGTGGGCTGCCTGGTCGTAGTCGGCAGCGGCCTCGTCGACGATCGCCGTCGCATAGCCGCGATCCGCGGCGTCGCGGGCGGTGGTCTCGACGCAGGCATTGGTCGACACGCCGGTCACCACCAGCGACGTGAGCCCCATGGAGCGCAGCACGGTGTCGATGTTGCCGCTGTTGAAGGCGCCCATGGTCAGCTTGCGGACGATCGTCTCGCCCGCGACCGGCGCGATCTCGTCGCGGACCTCGTAGCCCCTGCCGCCGGACCAGAAGATGTCCTCGACCCCCGAATCCCGTTCGAGCTTGGCGACCCACTCGCGAAAGCGGGGCGGGCAATCCCGGAGGTCGCGATAGTCCGAGCCGAGGAGCACGTGGACGACCGGCAGCCCGTTGGTCCGGAAGTAGTCGAGCAGCTTGCGGATCGAGGGGATCAGGGTGGTTTCCACCCTGTCGAAAAAGTAGTCCATCGAGCCGGGAATGATCCTCTGCATGGCGAGGCCGACGCCGTGGTCGGGGTGGGCATCGCGATACTGGACGTCGATGATCACCAGCGCCGTGGTGCCGTCCTTGCGGAGCGGGACGGGCGGCACCAGGGTGTAGCCGTAGTCGAAGAAGCGCGGGTTCTCTTCCATCGGACCTACCACCAGTACATCGGCAGGCGGGTCAGCATCTCGATGCCGTCGCGCGTCACGATGAAGTTGTTCTCGGCCGAGACCGTGCCGACGCCGTCGCGGGTCAGGAACGCCTCGGAGCTGCACACCATGTTCTCCTCGTAGACCTCGTCGCCCTTGAGGCAGCCGAGATTGAGGAGCGGCTGTTCCCACATCGATCCGTTGCCGTGCCCGTAATAGGGCCAGTTGGCCTCGTAGTTCGAGTGGTCGCCGCGCACCTGGTCGTGGATGGCGATCGCCGCCTTGCAGGCCGCGACGACGCTGGCGCCGTGGCGGACATTGGCCTGCACGCCCTCCTCCATGATGCGGGCGCAGTCCTCGACCAGCTGCCGCTGGGCCGGCGTCGGCTTGCCGCCGCAGACGCCCGTGCGGCCGGGGTCCAGCCAGTAGCCCTCGAGGATCGGCCCCCAGACGAAGACGTGGAACATGTCGCCCGGCTTCGGCGCCTCGGTCGAGAAGCCGAACATCGGCGTGCTCTCGGGGTAGTGACAGAGCGCACCATGGGAGATGGAGACGCGCTGGAAACCGCCGCCGCGCCGCATCAGCTCGGCGACGCCGTCGGCCGCGGCCTCGGCCTCGGTCCTGCCGAGGACCAGCCCCTCCATCACCCGCCTCATGGCGGCGTTGGAAATCTCGGCGCCCTCGCGGAACACGTCGAGCTCCGCGGGGCTCTTCACCCGCCGGCAGGCGGCGACGAGGTCGTCCTCGTAGACGAACTCGATGTCCGGCAGCATGGCCTCGATCTGCTTGGCATACTTGACCGGCAGCACGTCGCTGCCGACCCAGGCGACCTTGCCCTCGATGCCGCGCGCCTTCAGCGCCTCGCCGAGGCCGACCACCGGGTTCATGTGCCCGGAGTGGCGGTCGGTGGCCATCCGGTCCAGCCGCGGCGCGAACTCGTCGGAATGCACCTCGGGGGTCTCGCCGCCGTGGAGGATGACGCCGGCGAAGGAGCGCGCCTGCCACACCGGGGTGTCGGGCTCCTGGCCGGAATGGCTCGAATAGAAATTGGTCAGATAGAGCACGTCCATGGACCGCTCGTAGGTGCCGGCACTCTTCCCCCACACCACGGCGGTCTCGTAGCCGCGCCGCCGGAGTTCCGCGTAGACGCGTTTCCAGCGGGTTTCGTACTCGTCCAGCGCAAACCTCCGGCCCGACATCGGTGCCTCCCTTTCCTGTTTCGTCCCTAGCCCCGATAGCGCGTCATGCGCAGGGCGAGGCCGCTGGCCACGACGATCAGCGCGATCAGCACGATGCCGACGACGTTGATGCTCGGGTTCACGCCCCTGCGCAGCATGCCCCACATGAAGGTGGGCAGCGTGTTGCCGCCGCCGATGGTGAAGAGCGTGATGACGAAGTCGTCGAGCGACAGCGCCATCGAAACGAGGCCGGCGCCCACGATGGTCGGCCGGATCGCCGGCAGGACGACGGTGCGGAAAGCCTGCCAGGACGATGCGCCGAGGTCGCGGGCGCTGTCGATGATCGCCGGGTCGAAGCTGGCGAGACGCGCATAGACGATCAGGATCACGAAGGGCTGGGTATAGACCAGGTGGCCGAGGATGACCGCATGGCGGCCGAGCGGCAGGCCGGCGCCGACGAAGAAGGTGAGGAGGGACAGCGCCAGCACGAGCGGCGGCAGCATCACGGGCAGGCTCGCGGCCATCATCAGGCCGCCGGCGGCGCGGGGGCGGACCCGAAGCAGCGCGAAGGCCGCCATGGTGCCGATCGTCGTCGAGACGATGCCGACGGTGCCCGCGATCACCAGGCTGTTCTCGAGCGCCGCCCAGAACTGCGGCGTGGCGAAGAGCTCGCGATACCAGTCGAGCGTCCAACCGGTGATCGGCATCGACAGCACCGTACTGGCGCTGAACGAGAAGACCACGAGCAGGACCAGCGGCGACAGCATGAACACCACGGCGATCGCGCCGAAGACCCGCCAGGCCCACTGGTTCGCGGTCGTGCTCATCGGTAACGGAGGATCTGGCGGATGCTGAGCGAAAGCAGCGCGACGAGGAGGAGGCTCGCGGCGACCATGGTGAAGGCCATGGCCGAGCCCATCGGCTGGTTGAGGCGCTGGGTGAACTGCGCCTGGATGAAGACGCCGATGAGGGACGCGTCGGGCCCGCCGACCAGGCCCGCGGTGGCGAAGTCGCCGGCGGCGAAGAGGAAGACCAGCGTGAAGGCCGTGGCAATGCCGAGGGCCGCCTGGGGCAGGACGACCTGACGGAAGATCTGGCCGCGGCCCGCCCCGAGGTCTCGAGCGGCATCGATGGGTTCGTTCCGGATGCTCTGGAGCGCACCGTAAAGCGGGAGAATCGCGAAGGGCAGGAGATAGTGGCCGAGCGTGATGACCACCGACACTGGATTGAACAGGAAGGCGGTGATCGGCTCGTCGATCAGGCCGAGCGAGAGGAGCGAACTGTTGAGGATGCCGCTCGAGCCGAGGATAGTCCGCCACATGTAGATCTTGGTGAGATAGCCGCCGAACAGCGTGAGGAGCGCGATCGCCAGCAGGACCGGCGCGAAGCGCCCGGCCTTGAAGCGGCACAGATAGGCGAAGGCGAAGCCGGCGACGGTGACCACGGTGGCGATGATCGCGGCGAGGACGAGCGTCGTCACGAGGGTCGACCCGTAGCTGGGACCAACCTGGGCATAGTTGTCGAAGGTGAAGTCGGGGGTGAGCTGATACGAGCGGACGCGCCAGAAGCTGACGACGAAGAAGTAGCCGGCCGGCAGCACGAAACACAGCACGAAGAGCGCGGTCGAGGGCAGGAGGAGCGCGAGACTGCGGGCCTTCATGGTCAGGACACCGGAAGGACCCGCTGCGCCGCGGCCGGCCATGCCGTGACGACGGCATCGTCGGTGTCCGGCAGCGGCCCGCTGGTGTCGGCATCGACGTTTGCCCGGACCTCCAGCCCGGCGACATCCACGACGTATTTCCAGTGGTCGCCGAGGAACATGCGGTCGAGCACCCGGCCGGCGAGCGCGACATGGTCGGGTGGCGCCGGCGCGCCGTCCGGAAGGAGCGCAATGGCCTGCGGTCGGACGACGACCTCGACACGCCCGTCGGCCCCGGAGGCGGGAAACGCGGTGCCGGCATCGAGCGTGACGACGTCAGCTTCCCTCCGGCCGGGGAGGAGATTGGCCTCGCCGACGAAGCGTGCCACGAACTGCGACCCGGGATACCGGTAGATCTCGCTCGGACTTCCTTCCTGCACGATTCGCCCGGCCTGCATGACGAGGATGCGGTTGGCGAGGCCCATCGCCTCTTCCTGGTCGTGGGTGACGAAGACGAAGGTGCCGCCGAGCGAGCGATGGAGCCGGCGGAGTTCTTCCTGCATGGCGCGCCGAAGCTGCAGGTCGAGCGCAGCGAGCGGCTCGTCGAGGAGGAGGACCTTCGGGCGCATAACGAGGGCCCGGGCGAGCGCGACGCGCTGGGCCTGGCCCCCCGACAGCTGCGGGGCGGGCCGGTCGGCAAAATCCTCAAGGTGGACCAGCGCCAGCATCTCGCTCACCCGCGACGCCACCTCGCGATCGGGAACGCGCGCGATCCTGAGGCCATAGGCCACGTTCTGCCGCACCGTCATGTGCGGGAAGAGGCCGTAGCCCTGGAAGACCATGTTGGTCGGCCGGCGCTCCGGGCCGAAACGTGTCACGTCTTCCCCGGCGATCTCGATCCGGCCGCCGGTCGGCTCGAGAAAGCCGCCGATCATCTTCAGGAGGGACGTCTTTCCGCACCCGGACGGGCCGAGGATGGCGAGAAAGTCGCCCTGGCGGACGACCAGGTCGGCAGGCTGGACGGCGACCTGGTCGCCAAAGCGTCGCGTCACCCCGACGAGCCTCACCAGCGGCTCGCGGGTCGGGTGCGGCATCTCTGCCGGCCCCTGCCCGGCCGGCTCCTTCTCGGTCATCACGCTGGCCCGGCGCCGATCACGCCTTCAGGAAGCGTTCCCAGCCCTCGAGGATGTCGTCATAGGTCATGTAGCCATCGACCGACTCCGTCGGCCAGAACGGGAAGAGGCCGCCGGCGCTGGCGAAGTAGCCGTCGATGTCGTCATAGGGGTAGATGTCGCGTTCGACGGGCGAGAGCAGCGGCACGGCGTCGGCCACGGTCACGGCGGTGAGGTTCTCGGCCGCGGTCTTGGCCTGGGCCATGGGATCGAGCGACTGGTTGAGGATGAGGTAGTCCTGGTCGAGATTGGGCGCGTCGGCGACCATCGCCCAGGCATCGACGAAGGTCAGCGTCCCTTCCTTCGGGATGACCCACTTGATCGGCGGCGCGTTGGCACCGGCCCAGACGCTGATCGGCTCCCAGCCGGGGGCCATCACCACGTCGCCGCTGCCGAGGAGCGCGGCAAGCTCGCCATAGCTCCCCGTGATGGTGCGCAACTGCTCCTTCTTCAGCCTGATCAGGAGGTCGACGGTCTTGTCGAGCTGCTCCCGGGTCACCAGCACCGGCGAGTTGATGCCGTTCGCCGTCATCAGGAATGGCGTCATGATCGACATGACGTCGGTCGAGAGCGCGACCTTGCCCTTGTACTCGGGCTTGAAGAGATCCATCCAGGACGTGGGGACTTCGGTCACGACGTCGGCGTTGTACATCAGGGGCACCGAGCCCCAGATGAAGGGCAGCGCATAGACCTGACCGTCCACGCGGATGTTCTCCATGTCCCGGAAGACCGGGAACAGCTTGTCGAAGTTGGGGATGCGGCTGAGGTCGAGCGGCGCCAGCGCTCCGAGTTTGGCGTAGAACGGGACATAGCTCGCGACCGGCGTCACGACGTCCATCGTGCCCTTGCCGCCGCCTTGGATGGCCGCGATGATCTCCTCGTTGCCCGCCATGTAGGTCGTCTGCAACGCGATGTCGTTCTTCGCGTAGAAGCCGTCGACGTCGATCCCGGTGTCGTATCCCTGCCAGCCCATGTAGTTGACGTTGACCGCGGCGCTGGCCCGGCGGGAGAAGAGGCCGCTCCCGGCCGCCGCGCCAGTCGCCAGCATCCCGAGATTGAACGCGCGCCGGCTGAGCGAAGGCATGGGGAGACGAGCGCGCGTCAAGCCCGACTGCCCCGACCTGAGGTATCGTGTCATTTCGCGCGGGTCCATGGATGCCTCCACAAAGAGAAATATTCTTTATCTTTTATCAAGACACTCCTTCGTGCAAGCCTATTCGGAGGGCATCGTTGCCTTTTGGGAGACTTCCCGTCGACGTAGTCGCGCAGCCGCGTCTTCGCGCTCCACGCCGGGCAAGGCGGTCCTCCGCTGCGGCAAGACCTCGATAGGCCGCTTTCGCGCCGCCAGCCGACCCGGCGGCAATCGCTTTGCGTACAGGGGGCCTGAGCGAGCGAGGGGGCGGCCGCGATCAGGTGCGCTCCTCGCCGAAGCTGTCGTCAATCCGGACCGAATTGGCGAGAGCTTCGGGCGACCGGGTCGCAATGCACTGGAACAGCACTTCCGCGAGGCCGCCCGCGACGATCCGATCGAGCACCTCGGCGCTCCCCGGAAGCAGGCGATCCGAAGGCAGGACGATCCGGAGATCGGCGAGCCTACCCAGCGTCGAGCCGGGCATTCCGGTGATCGCGACGACACGCGCCCCGCTCTGGCGGGCCGTGCGGGCGGCCCACAGGGTCGAGCGCGTGCCGCCCGAATAGGAGAAGGCGATCGCGACATCGCGCGGGCGAAGCAGCGAGGCGAGCGTCACCTGAGCGTGGGACTCCTCGGCGAAGGCGATCGGCAGTCCAAGCCGGATGAGCCGCATGTAGATGACGTTGCAGGTGGCGGCCGACTCCCCTGCGCCGAACAGCGCGATCGACTTGGCCTGGGTCATCCAGTCGACGAGGGTCGCCACGGTGTCGTCGCTGCCGAGCGCTTCGGCCATCGCCCCGGCGCGAAGCGACATCGCCGACATCACGCGGCGCGCGATTCCCGCCGGCGGCGCGCTGCCGCTGTTCGCCGGGCGTCTTCGGTCGCGCCCCTCCTCGAGGAGCAGGGCCTTGCGCATCTCCTTGAGACCGGGATAGCCGAGCTTCCGCGACAGCCGGTCGATGCTCGACCGACTTGCGCCCGAGCGCTGCGACAGATCCGAAGAGGTCATGACGCCGAGCTCATAGGGCGGGATCGCCAGCAACTGCTCGACGATGCGCCGCTCCGCCGGGAAAAGGCTGACCGCCGCCGTCCGCTCGCGAAACGCGGCGTTATTGTCGAAGTTGTCCGCCGGACTGTCGCTCATCGCCCCACCTTCACGGGACAAAACATATCATGATCCTTACCGCAAATCCGATTGCGGGACATTTTGCTTCGTCATATCCTTTCGGCCAAGCGGCAGGGACCCCGGCGTCGCTCGCGACGAAGCCTCCCCAGGCCGCCGGGGCCTCATAAGGACAGATACCTATGCCGATCGTCTCCCTCGACCGCATGTTGAAGCACGCGTCCGACAACGGCTATGCCGTCGGAGCCTTCGTCTCGATGAACATCGAGATCGTCCAGGCGGCGATCGCCGCTGCCGAGAAGCAGGACTCGCCGGTGATCATCCGCATCCATCCGGATTCGCGGCAGATCACGAGCTTTGAGGCGATCGCTGCGGTGACCAACCTGCTCGGGGGTCGCGCCAGCGTTCCGGTCGGCATCAGCCTCGACCATGGCGACACCCTGGCCGATTGTGTCGATGCCCTCCGCGCCGGGGCGACGAGCGTCATGCTTGACGCTGCCGAGGAGCCGCTTGAGGAGAACATCCGCCGCGTGCGCCAGGTCGTGGATGTCGCCGGTCCGCTCGGCGTCATGGTCGAGGCCGCGATCGGCCACATGGAGCACGGCGCGATCCAGACCGACGATGATCTCGCCGACGTCGCACAGTCGGTCAGGCTCGTCCGCGAGAGCGGGGCGACGATCCTGTCGCCTGCCATCGGCAACGTCCACGGCTCGGCCCACGGTGAGGTCAAGGCGACGCCCAGCCTCGCGATCGACCGCATCCGGGAGCTGCGCGAGGCGACCGGCGTGGCGATCTGCCTCCACGGCGGCTCGGGCACGCCCCGCCAGATGATGCGCGATGCCACCGGGGCCGGCGTGGCGATGGTGATCCTCTTCTCCGACATCATCACCGCCTTCAATACCGAGCTGAAGCGGGTCCTCGACGCCAATCCCCCCGGCATCGCCATCATCGACGCGCTGGTGCCGGCTCAGCACGCCGCCCAGGCGGTCATCGAGGAGAAGATGGTCGACCTCGGCTCCGCCGGCCGCGCCCGCGCCTTCGGCGAATGGATGGCGCAGTCACGCTGATGGTCACTGCCGACGCTGTGCTCGTCGGGGTCGACGTCGGCACGACGAACCTCAAGGCCGTCGCGATCCGGCCGACGGGGCGGGTCGAGGCGGTCGCCAGACGTGCCACGGTCATCCGCCGTCCGGGGTCCGGCGCTTCCGAATTCGACCTCGATGCGCTCGACCGGAATCTGATCGAGGTGCTCTCCGAACTGGCCGAGCGGCTCCGCGCCGGCGGCATCGATCCCGCCGCCGTCGCGGCGATCGGCATCGACAGCTTCGGCGAAAGCTTCGTCGGCCTCGACGGCGACGGTCGGCGGATGACGCCATGCCCGACCTGGTTCGACCGGCGGACCCGCAATCTCCGTGCGGACTGGGGCATCCCGGCGCGCGACTGGTTCGACATCACCGGCATGGTCGACGACGACATCTACACCCTCTACCGCCTCGCCTGGTGGCGCGATGCCGAGCCGGAGCGCTTCGCCGCGGTTCGGTCGTGGCTCATGGTCGCGGACTACGTCACGCTCCGTCTCACGGGCCGTGCCGTGTCGAGCCCCTCGCTCGCGGCCCGGAGCGGCCTCGCAGACCGCCGCACCGGCGCCTGGTCCGCAGACATGCTGGCCGCCCTCGGCCTGGCGGCGGATCGGCTGCCCGCGCTCCTGCCGTCGGCGACAGTGGCCGCCGGCCTCAGCCCGGACGCCGCCCGCGCGACGGGTTTCCGAACCGGCACGCCGGTCGCCAATGCCGGACACGATCACCCCTGCGCCGGACTCGGCTGCGGGCTGGTCGATCCCGGCCGGATGATCGATTCGACCGGCACGGCCGAGGCGCTGAAGACGGTCGTCTCGACGCCGCTTGATTACGCGGCGGTCGGAGACGGCGCCTATGACTGCTACCCGCACGTCATAGAGGCGCGCTTCCTCCTCTCCGGACACATACCGGCCTCTGGTGGATTCCTGGACTGGCTGGTGGCGCTGCTCTCCGGCCCGAACCCCTCGGCCGACGCCGCGCCGGCGCTGTGG
>JAEZEN010000370.1 GCA_023433185.1 Pseudomonadota bacterium
GCGGCCTCACCCCGAACGAGTTTGCAGCCCGGTCCAGAACGGACCACAAGGAGAACAGAGTCCAGTTATGAACGAGGGCAAATCGGGGGCAACGTCAATCAATTGCAATTTGTGCGGAGTGTGATCCCCACGCCGCCACCGATTTGAACAGTCGGTGAGTCACAGTTGAATACATGGCGTATCTTTCCGGTAGGCTGGACGCTTTGGTACAAGTGACGCCAAACGCCGTCTCTCGCGATGAATCCCCATGAGCGGAACAACAATTCGGTTGCGCGCCGCAAGGATGATTCTGGACCGATTTCCGGATCGGAGCGAGCATCTCCTGTATTTGTATCAAAACGACGATAATATTCGTCACATATGCGACGACATGATCATGGCCGTCAAGACGCTGCATGACTTTGAAAGGCGTGTCGATGGGGATCATGCCCGCGAGATAGAAGATTTTCGCCAGGTCATTGCCGAATTGGACAGCGAGCTCATTGCCGCCGTCGACCAGCGGTCCGGCGAAGACCGCTTCTAGCCACAGAACCATCACGCGCGGGTAAGTCGCTCACCCGTGAATCACATGCGTGGCGTGTCGCCGGCCGGAGGGCCGGCGATATCCTGCCCACCAGCGCGATGCTCCGGACGATCGTCCCTGCTGGGACGTCGGTACGGCAGGCAACCCCGGAGAGGGAATATCCCGATGGCACTCGAGGCAGGCAGCAGTTCCACTGGCAGGCAGCAGCGGATCGACCACTTCTTCGCGATGCCGGGTGCGCGGGCTGATCGCTGGCGCGCCTTCCATGTGCTTGCCCGGGACTGGGCGCGCGGACGCGGAAAGCGCGAGGAGGTCCAGGCCGCCTTCGCCGACATCGTCGGCTACGAGGCCTTCTTCGCCTATCCGGGAAAGTCGCTTCTCGCGTCTCTTGAGGGACGGATCGACGGCGGCCAGGCGGACGCCGCGGCATCGCTCGTGCGGCGGATCTCCGAAGCCATCCTGACGCGCTCCTACAAGGACACGCCGGGCGACTGGACCACGGCCGAGCAGGAGGCCGATGGCGGGCTCGACCTGCACAGCGGCCTCGCGCGGCAGGGCGCCGGCCACCGACCGTATTTCGAGATGCTGGTGGTGGCGCCGGGGGCAGCGACCCGGGGCGATGCGATCGTCGCGGAGATGCGGCGGCTTCGCCGGCCGGAGGATGCCTTCGTCTACGAGACCGTCCCGGTCGAGAGCTTCGAGGATGCCATCTGCGCGGTGGTGCTCAACCCCGCGATTGCCGCCGTCACGCTCTACGAGGGCTTCGAGCTCGAGTCGCGGAGCGAGGCGCCGATCCTCAGGCGCTTCCTGGCGTCGGCGGGCCTCGACGCCGCCCACCTCGCCGCTGAGGACCTGTCTCTGTCCCTTGCCGATGCGCTGAAGCGCGTCCGGCCGGAACTCGACCTCTACCTCCTGTCGGACCGGCGCGTCGAGCACTTGGCGGGCGATCCGCGCACCACCGGCATCCGGCGGGTCCTCTACTCGATCGAGGAACTGCTCGAACTGCACCTCTGCGTCCTCGAGGGCGTGGGCGATCGGTTCCGCACGCCGTTCTTCGACAACCTCAAGAAGTATGCCACGCGCCCGATCAGCACCTTCCATGCGCTGCCGATCGCGCGCGGCAAGTCGATCTTCAAGTCCGACTGGATTCGCGACATGGGCGAGTTCTACGGCCTGAACATCTTCCTCGCGGATTCGAGCGCCACGACCGGCGGTCTCGACAGCCTGCTCGAGCCCACCGGCAACATCAAGGAAGCGCAGCAGAAGGCGGCGGACGCCTTCGGCGCCGACCACGTCTTCTTCGTCACCAACGGGACCAGCACGTCGAACAAGATGGTGCACCAGGCGCTGATCGCCCCGGGCGACATCGTCCTGCTCGACCGCAACTGCCACAAGTCGCACCACTATGGCCTGGTGCTGTCCGGCGGCCAGCCCCTCTACATCGAGGCGTTCCCGATGACGGAATACTCGATGTACGGCGCGGTGCCCCTCGCCAGCATCAAGAAGGCCCTCCTCGACCTCAAGGCAGAGGGGCGCCTCGACCGGGCGAAGATGCTCGACCTCACCAACTGCACCTTCGACGGCCACATCTACAATACCCGCCGGGTGATGGAGGAGTGCCTGGCGATCAAGCCGGACCTCATCTTCCTGTGGGACGAGGCCTGGTTCGGCTTCGCCCGCTGGTCGCCCTTCCTGCGGCCGAGGACGGCGATGGGCGCCGCCGAGGCGATCGAGCGGTGGATCGCCGCGCCGGGCTCGGTCGAGGCCTACGAGCGCCAGCAGGCGGAACTCGGCGACAATCCCTCGGTCGAGACGCTGCTCGCCACCCGGCTGATCCCCGACCCGCGCAAGGTCCGGATCCGGGTCTACCAGACCAACTCGACCCACAAGTCGATGTCGTCGCTCCGCCAGGGGTCGATGCTCCTCGTCCGCGACGTCGACTTCGGCAGCGTCGAGGCGCAGTTCCACGAGGCGGTCTTCACCCACGCCTCGACCAGCCCGACCCAGCAGCTGATCGCGAGCCTCGACATCGCCCGCCGCCAGATGGAGCTGGAAGGCTACGGGCTTGTCGCCAACGCCATCGAGATCGCGCTCGACATCCGCCAGGAGGTCAACAGCCATCCGGTGATCTCGAAGTACTTCCGCGTGCTCACCGCGGCCGAGATGATCCCGGAGGCGTACCGCGAGAGCGGCTTCACCGATTTCCTCGCCGCCGGAACGGACTGGGGACAGCAGATCCGCAGCATGCACGAGGACGAGTTCTGCCTCGACCCGACGCGGATGACGCTGGTCTGCGGCACGGCCGGATACGACGGCACGTCGTTCAAGAAGCTGATGGCCGACGAGTACGACATCCAGTTCAACAAGACGTCCCGCAACTCGGTGCTGCTCCAGTCCAACATCAACAACACGCGGAGCGACGTGGCCCAGCTGATCCGCGTGCTGCTCAGCATCGCCACCGGCATCGACGAGGACCTGAAGCGCACCGGCGAGAACGGCCGCGCCGCCTTCGCGAAGCGCGTCAAGTCGCTGATGACGGACGTTCCGGACCTGCCGGACTTCAGCCACTTCCACGAGGCCTTCCGCTGGGATGCCGGGAACGACACGCCCGAGGGCGACATGCGCTCCGCCTTCTTCAGCGCCTACTACCCCGAGGGCTGCGAGTACGTGCCCCTCGACAGCCCCGAGGTCGACCGGCGTCTCAGGGAGGGGCCGGAGATGATCTCCGCCAACTTCGTCATCCCCTATCCGCCCGGCTTCCCGATCATGGTCCCCGGCCAGGTGATCACCCAGGGCGCGATCGACTTCATGCGCAAGCTTGACGTCAAGGAGATCCACGGCTTCGAGCGCGCCAGGGGACTCAAGCTGATCCGCGCCGACCATGCCCAGGATCACGTGAGGAAGTAGCGCACCCGCCAGCGGGTGGACGACGGCAACGCGCGCAAGGCGGAAGCCGGGCCGAGAGAGACGAGGAAGCCTCAGATGCTCGACTACATTGCAGAGACCCTTCGCGCCAATCCCCAGCTGGCGATCTTCTTCACCCTTGCCGTCGGCTACTGGGTCGGGTCGATCCGCTTCCCCGGCTTCACCCTCGGCTCCGTCACCGGAACCCTTCTCGCCGGCGTGGTGATCGGCCAGATCGGCATCGACATCTCGGGGCAGGTGAAGTCGATCTTCTTCATCATGTTCCTGTTCGCCGTTGGGTTCGGCGTCGGCCCGCAATTCGTCCGCGGCATCGCTTCGGACGGCGCGCCGCAGGCGCTCTTCGCCGTCGTCGTCTCCATCCTCTGCCTGCTCGGCGTCTACGTGGCGGCGGTCGTCTCCGGCTACGGGCCGGGCCTTGCGGCCGGTCTTCTGGCGGGCTCGCAGACCATCTCGGCGTCGATCGGCCTCGCGACCGATGCCATCAACACCTCGGGCATGACGCCCGAGGAGGCGCAGGCGCAGCTCGAC
>JAEZEN010000445.1 GCA_023433185.1 Pseudomonadota bacterium
TGCACGTCGCAGGGCTGGAAGCGCGACGCGGGGTCGGGCACGCGCCGGCCGTCGTCGAGGACGAAGCTGTAGCGCGTGCCGGCCCCGGCACCTTCGACCGCGACCTCGTGCCAGCCGTCGGCACCGCGTGGCATCGGGACGGGCGACGGGTCGTCGCCGAGCTCAAGGCCGACCCGTTCGGCCAGCGGCGCCCACAGCCGGAACACCACCCCGCTGCCGGCGATCTCGGTCCCGAACCGCGGGTAGCGGCGCGCCCGGGGAGCCGCGGCCCCGCCCCAAGGCGGGTCCGGGGGGTAACGCTCGTCGCGGTCTGTCATCTCGTCTCCTCGAACGCCGCTGAACGGTTGCGGCGCAGCGGTGTTCCGACCTGGCCGCGATCGGGGGTCAGACCGGTAGGTCGCGCCCGCTGAGGATCGCCTCCATCGTGACGTAGGACGTCACCGATTCCAGCTCGACCTTCGCGATGATCCGCTGGTAGACGCGATCGAAGTCGTTCATGTCGGCGGCGACCACCTTGAGCATGTAGTCATAGTCGCCGGCGATCCGGAAGAAGTCGATGACGTTCGGGATGGCCGAGACCTCCCTCCGGAACGTCGCCAGCCATTTGCTCGAGTGCTGCCTGGTCCTGACCATCATGAAGATGGTCAGTTCGAGCCCGACGCGCTGTGGATCGAGCCGGATCGTGTGGCCGGCGATCAGCCCGGACTCCTCGAGCGACTTCAACCGTCGCCAGCAGGCGCTCTGCGACAGGCCCACCTCCGCGGCCAGGTCGCGCTGCGAACGGGTACCGTCGCGCTGCAGGGCGCGGAGGATGCGGCGGTCAAATTCATCGATAGTCGCGGCATTCATCGATCAAATGACCCGAAAAAAGCGACGAAGTAGGGCCACTTCAGTAAACCACACCGCCTCTCGTGTGAACATGATCCCGGATCGTTTTCGCATCGGGAGCCTGCCGCCATGCCCACCGACGATCCGTTCAGGTCCTTCGCCGAGGCCCTGGCAGGGGACGGCCGGATCGAGCGCCTGCGTTCCGGCGTCATCGGCGAAGGCATAGAGATTCCCGGCCCCTTCGGAGCACGGAGCCTGGTCTATGCCGACTACGTCGCGTCCGGTCGCGCCCTCCGGCAGGTGGAGGACTTCGTGATGGCGTCGGTGCTTCCCTACTACGCCAACAGCCACACCGAGGCGTCGTTCTGCGGCGACCGCATGACCCGACTGCGCCGCATAGCGCGCCGCATCATCGGCAGGCTCTGCGGTGCCGACGACCGGTTTGCCACGGTGTTCGCGGGCGCCGGCGCGACGGCCGGTCTCAACCGCCTCGTCTCGTTGTTCGGGGTCGACGCGGCGGTCCGCTCCGGCCGGAAGGCGGTGATCCTCGTCGGCCCCTACGAGCATCACTCGAACATCCTTCCGTGGCGCGAGAGCGGTGCCGACGTGGTCGAGATCGCGGAGGCGTCTTCCGGCGGCCCCGACCTTGCGGATATCGAGGCTGCCCTCCTGCGGGCCGGCCCCGAGGCGCTCACGGTCGGCGCCTTCTCGGCCGCGTCCAATGTCACCGGTATCGTCACGGAGGTCGACGCGGTCACGCGCATGCTCAAGCGCCACGGCGCACTTGCCGTGTGGGACTATGCCGGCGGCGGCCCCTATCTGCCGATCGACATGGGCGCTGGCGGCGACGCGGCCAAGGATGCCGTCGTCGTCTCGCCGCACAAGTTCCTCGGCGGGCCCGGCGCCTCCGGTGTGCTGATCGTGCGGAAGGACGCCGTGGCCCGCACCACGCCGGTGCAGGCCGGCGGCGGCACCGTGCGCTTCGTCTCGCCCTGGGCGCACACCTACGCCGACGACATCGCGGTGCGCGAGGAGGCGGGGACGCCCAACGTCATCGGCGACATCCGCGCCGCCCTCGCCTTCCTGGTCAAGGAGGCCATCGGCCAGGGGTTCATGGACGCGCGGCATGAGGAATTGCGGCGCCGCGCCGTCGGGGCGTGGGCGAGGAACCCGAACATCGAGATCCTGGGCAACCCCGATGCCGGGCGCCGGCTGCCGATCTTCTCGCTGCGCATCCGCGATCAGCGAACCGGCGGGATGATCCACCAGCAGTTGTTCACCCGGATGCTTTCGGACTGCCACGGGATCCAGGCGCGTGGCGGATGCGCCTGCGCCGGTCCCTATGCGCACCGCCTGCTCGGTATCGGCCGGGACGAGTCCGATGCGCTGCACCGCGCGATCCTGTCGGGGGAGGAGTTGGGCAAGCCGGGCTGGACGCGGCTCAACCTCAGTGCGCTGCTCGACGATGCCAAGGCCGACTTCATCATCGGGGCGGTCGACCGCCTTGCCGCCGAGCCCTATCCGACCATCGACGCCTACCGTGTGGATCACGCCACCGCACGCTACCGCTACCTCGGCGAGGCGGCCTGATCTGTCGTCGCGGGGAGTGCAAGCAACCCCCGGATCACCGCTGCAATGCCCGCGGTTCTGTGCTTCCCTGATGTCCTGGGCACAGCCAGGGGAAGGAACGCGATGCCCGATACCGCGCCGCCAACCGGTCCGGCGTCGCGCCACGGTGGACGCCGGGGTGCCAGGGCCCTCCGCCCCGGGGCGGGCGCCGCGCCGAGGAAGACGGAGGAGACCCTCGCGCTGGCGGCCCTCGCGCTGATGTCGCCGGCGCAGGTCGCCGCGCTGCAGAGGGTTGTCGACGCGCCGAAAGGCGGCCAACCGGACGATCCGGCACTCGCTCCGCTGACCCGGGACCTCCGCGTCCTCGGCGTGCTGCTCGACGTCGGCCCGACGCATGTCCGCTTCACGGACCCGGCGCTCCGTCCCGCCTTTCGGGCCGCTCTTGCGCAGCACCGGCAGGCGAGCGATCCCGTGGCCCGCATCAGGGCCGACCTCATCGACGGCCGGATGGCTGACGCCCTGGCGCATCTCGCGGAGCACGGCGGCGCCTTCCTGTCGATGATCGAGGGGCTCGAGCGCGCGAAGGAGGTGGCGCGGCTCTTTCCGGAAGCGGACGACGAGCGCCCGGCCGACGTGATGATGCTGGACGTCGTCAACGCGATGAAGTCGGGTCAGCTGGTGCGGGCCGACATTCTCGTCGAGCGCATCCTCGGACGGCGGCGGCTGCCGCTCCTCGGCGAAGACCAGTCGAAGCTCGACTATCGGCTCGCGACCTTCCGTTTCGTCAAGGCGATCTACGAGGACCAGCCGATCGACGAAGCGGGCCTGATCCAGGTCTACCGGACGCTGGCGCGCGTGCCGCCGGCCGCGGCCATCGAAGCGGGTCTGCTCCACCATGTCGCGCTCGACGTCTACCTCCGGCAGGGGCAATGGGCGGCGGCCGGCGAGGCGGCGCAGCGCGCCCTCTTCCATTTCGAGCGTGCCGGGGCCAACGGGCTCGCCTTCTACGTCCATCTCTACCAGACCGTCATCGACCTCGCGCTCGGCCACGTCGAGGCCGCCGGCGTCGCCGTGGACCGGGCGTCGCGGACGATGCGACAGGCCCCGGAACTCACCGCGAACGACAACCTGCTGCTGGTCTCGCTTCGGCTCATCCAGGCCTACGAGGCCGGGGAGGCGGAGGCGTGGGTCGCGCACCTGATGACGACCGAGGAGTCGATACCGGTCGGCGAACTGTGGCCGGCCATGGCCGAGCCGATCCTGACCTATGGCCGTTGCGCCCTCGGGGCCTATGCGACCCATGCCGCGGCGATCGGCTGGGTTCGCCGCTGGCGCGTCCACCAGCGCCGCTCGGACCGTTTCGCGACCCTCATCTCGATCCAGGAGATTCGGGCGCTGCAGGCGGCGCGGCTCTACCAGGAGGCGGACGAGGTCCTCGAGCGACTCGGGCCGGTCCGCACCGTGCCGCACGACATCGCGGCACTTGCCTCGACCCTTGAACTGCGGCCGCGTGCGGCCGAACTCGGCGACGGGCTCGACAACCTCGCCCGCGACGCCGAACTGCCGGTCCGCCACAGTGCCGAGATCGAACTCCTTCGGGTCCGCGCCGCCCTCGCGCGGGGCAACGAGGACGAGGCTTGCCGAGGCCTGGCGCGGCTCGTCGACATCGTCCCCCCGGACCGGTTCCGGTCCTTCTACCACGAGAACCAGGCGGCCCTGGCGGAGAGCATGTCCAACCGGCCGCTCCGCGACGTGCTGCGGCGCATGCCGCACCTTGCGCGTCGCCTCGCGGAGGTGCGCGCCGACGCCGCGCCCGGGTCGGTCGCCGACAGCGCGGGTCTCACCCGGCAGGAGCGCCGGATTCTCGCCCTGCTGGGCGAAGGCCTGCCGAACAAGGCCATCGCCCGCCGACTGGGGCTCGCCACTCCTACCGTCAAGTTCCACCTGACGCGACTCTTCGCCAAGCTGGGCTGCCGCAACCGCCGCGAAGCGGTTTCCGAGGCCCTCGCACGCGGCCTGCTTAGGGCCTGACCCATACCTTTGATCGAAAATCCCATACCATCGGCCCATTGTTCACCCACCCGCGGCATCGGAAGATCGGGCGTCGAGGAGAAGGAGCCGGGCCCCGTGAACTGGACCGTCCATGCGGCGTTGAACCGCGACGGAGCATTCGCCGTCCACCTTCCGCCCGAGGGAGAGGAGGGGACGCCGCGCCCGCCCGACGCGGCGGTGCCGGTCGAGCAGCTCCTGGTTTCGGTCGCGTCGTGCTTCGCCCGAAGCTGCCACATCGTTCTCGGGGCAAGAGGCGAGGCGCTGTGCGACATCCGCATCGCGGTAGTGGGCGAGAAGGCCGGCGACCCGCCGAACCGATTGGAACGCATCCGTGTCTCCTGCGAACTGGTCGGCGTCGAGTCCGGTCGCGCAGACCGCATCCGGCGGGACGCGAAGCGCATCTGCACCGTGACCAACACGCTCGCTTGCGCGTTCGAGGTGGTGGAATGAGCATGACCGGCAGCCGCTGGAGCCTCGGCATCGATGTCGGCGGCACGTTCACCGATGTGGTCCTGTCGGGGAGCGACGGTGCGCTCCACGCGACCAAGACGCCGACCACGCCGGACCAGTCCGACGGTGTGCTGAACGGCATCGCAAAGGTCGCCGCGCAAGTCGGCGAAACGGCGGAGGACCTGCTGGGCGCCTGTGGGATCGTGGTGCACGGCACCACGGTGGCGACCAACGCGCTCCTGGAGTACCGCGGCGCGAAGGTAGGGCTGATCACCACCGAGGGCTTTCGCGACGAGCTCGAGTTCCGCCGCTCATACAAGGAGAGCACCTTCGACCCGCGGCTCAAGGCGCCCCATGCGATCTGTCCGCGGCGTCTCCGGATCGGCGTCCCGGAGCGGGTCGCGCCCGACGGGACCGTGCTCGTGGCCCTCGACGAGGCGGCCGTCCGCGATGCCGTTTCCTTCCTCGTCATGGAGGGCTGCGCGGCGATCACGGTCTGCTTCCTGTTCAGCTTCGTCGCCCCCGGCCACGAGCGGCGCGTAGGCGAGATCATCCGGGAGATGGCGCCCCATCTCTACGTCTCGCTCTCCTGCGACGTGCTACCTGAAATCCGGGAGTACGAGCGCGTCTCGACCGCGGTGGTCAATTCCTATGTCGGCCCCGCCATCCAGTCCTACGTCTCCCATCTCGACGAGAAGCTGCGTGCCAGCGGCTTCGCGGGAGAGCTGTTCATCATGCAGTCGAACGGCGGCATGCTGACCGCAGCCGAGACCGGCCGAAAGGCGGTCGGCACGCTGCTCTCCGGACCGGCGGGCGGGGTGACGGCGGCCGGATGGGTCGGGCAGCTTGCCGGCTATCGCGACCTCATGGTGGTCGACATGGGCGGGACGTCCTACGACGTATCGGTCATCCAGGACCTCGACCCGGCGACCACGACGGAAAGCTGGCTGGCGCGCTACCGTATTGCGCTTCCGATGCTCGACATCCACACCGTGGGCGCTGGGGGCGGCTCGATCGCCTGGATCGACGACGGCGGCGCCCTGCGGGTCGGACCGGAATCGGCCGGCTCGCTGCCGGGGCCGGCCTGCTATGGCCGTGGCGGCACCCGGCCGACGGTAACCGATGCGAATCTCATCCTCGGCCTGCTCAATCCCGACTTCTTCCTGGGCGGAGAGATGAAGCTCGATGTCGCCGCCGCCGAGCGGGCCCTCGCCGAGCATGTCGCCGAACCGCTCGGCATGACCGTGCCCGACGCCGCCCACGCGGTCTCGGAAATCGTCAACAGCAACATGGCGAATGCGAGCCATCTGGTGACGACGCGGCGGGGCCTCGACCCGCGCGACTTCGCCCTCGTCGCCGCCGGCGGCGCGGGCGCGCTCCACGCCGGCCGCCAGGCCGAACTGCTCGGCATCGCGACGGTCATCGTGCCGGCGACCGGGCCGGTCTTCTGCGCGCTCGGCGACACCGTCGCCAACCTCAAGGTGTCGGAGTCCCGCACCTACCTCACGACGCTGGCGGACCTCGACCTCGCCGAGCTCAACCGGCGCTTCGAGGACCTCGAAGCGGCAGCGCGGGCGCGTCTCGCCGGCCAGGCCGTGACGGAGGATTTCGAACTCCGCCGTGCCCTCGACCTGCGCTACGCGGGCGAGGTGCACGAGGTCGTGGTTCCGCTTCGAACCCGGACGCGACGGATCACCGCGCTCAATATCGAGGCGACGCTGCGCAGCTTCCACGCGCTGCACGAGACCCTGTTCGCCCACAAGGATCCGGCGCACCCCGTCGAGCTTCTCACCATCCGGGTCGACGTGCTGGGCTTGCGCGAACCGCCGCGGGCCCGCGGGCGGGGGTTAGGCGCCGCCGGCCCCGCCCCCGCCCACAACGGCCGCCG
>JAEZEN010000498.1 GCA_023433185.1 Pseudomonadota bacterium
CCCCCGGCGGGGCGGAGGCTCGGTCCCAGCTCTTCAGAATCGAATCCGTCAGGACGGGTCAGGAGTTCTCATGGAAAACCTGCGTGTGGCGATGGTCGGCGGCGGCTTCATGGGCAAAGCCCACGCCATGGCCTATGCATCGATGCCCATGTTCTTCTGGCCGGCACCGGCAATTCCCGTCCGCAAGGTGGTGGTCGAGGTCACGGACGAGGGCGCGGCGACGGCGCGTGACCGCTTCGGCTTCGAGGAGGCGGCGACCGACTGGCGCGCGGTGGTCAACCGTCCCGACATCGACGTCGTCGACATTTGCACCCCGAACGATACGCATCCCGAGATCGCCATCGCGGCGGCAGCGGCGGGCAAGCACATCATCTCGGAGAAGCCGCTGGCGCGCACCGCCGCCGAGGCGAAGACGATGCTCGACGCGGTCACGGCAGCCGGAATCGTCCACATGGTCGCCTTCAACTACCGTCGCACGCCAGCCATCGCGCTCGCCCGCAAGTACATCGACGAGGGCCGTATCGGCACCATCCTCAACTTCCGCGGCACCTATCTGCAGGACTGGTCGGCCGATCCCGACTCGCCGCTTTCCTGGCGGTTCCAGAAATCGGTCGCGGGGTCCGGCACCGTCGGCGACATCGGCACCCACGTCATCGATCTCGCGCGCTACCTGGTCGGCGAGGTCGCCTCGGTAAATGCGCTCACCCGCACCTGGATCGCCAGCCGTCCGAAGCAGAGCGGCGGCGCGGACAGGCTGGGCGTCGGCGGCGGCGACAAGGATGCCGAACGCGGCGCCGTCGATGTCGACGACGAGATGATCACGCTCGTGAAGTTCGAGGGCGGCGCCGTCGGCTCGATCGAGGCGACCCGCAACGCCTATGGCCGCAACAACTTCATCACCGTCGAGATCCATGGCACCAAGGGCTCGATAGCCTTCAACTACGAGCGTCGCGACGAGCTGCAGGTGATGTTTGCCGACGATCCGGGCGATGCCCGGGGCTTCCGTACGGTCTATACCGGGCCGGCCCACCCCTACGGGGCCGGGCTGTGGCCGATCCCCGCGCTCGGCATCGGCTACGGCGAGACCAAGATCATCGAGTGCCACGACTTCTTCCAGGCGATCGTCAACGGCACCCAGCCTTCGCCGAACTTCGAGGACGGCTACCGGATCGCCCGGATCGCCGATGCCGTGATCAGCTCCGGCGACACCGGGCAGTGGACGGATATCGGGCGATGACCCCGGCGGTTCCTTCCGGCGGCGGGGACATCGCCGTCGCCATGGAGGGGATCGTCAAGACCTATGGCGGCGTCCGGGCGCTGCGGGACGTCCGTTTCGCCGCGCGGCGCGGCGAGGTTCACGCGCTGCTCGGGGAGAACGGCGCAGGCAAGTCGACCATCCTCAAGATCCTGCGCGGCGTCGAAACTCCCGATGCCGGGACGATCGTCGTCGGCGGCGAGAGCCATGCGCATCTCGACCCCCAGCTCGCCCGGCGCCTCGGCATCGGCATGATCTTCCAGGAAATGAGCCTGGTGCCGACGCTGACCGTGGCGCAGAACATCTTCCTCGCGCACGAGCCGACCACCGCGGCGGGCCTGATCGACGACCGGGCGATGCGGGAGCGTGCCGCTGGGATCTTTTCCGGCATGGGGGTGTCTGTCGATCCCGCACTGGCCGTCGCCGAACTGTCGACCGGCCAGCAGCAGCTGACCGAGATCGCGAAGGCCCTTTCCCAGGATGCCTCGATCCTGATCCTCGACGAGCCGACCTCGGCCCTCACGGCGAGCGAGGTCGACGTTCTCTTCGGCCTGATCGGCCGCCTGAAGGCCGAGGGGCGGGCCATCGTCTACGTCTCCCATCGCATGGACGAGATCTTCCGCATCGCCGATGTCGCCACCGTGCTGCGCGACGGCCAGCATGTCGCGACGCGGCCAATCGCCGACTACACGCTTGCGAGCCTGATCGCCGACATCATGGGCAAGGCCACCCGGGACCTGTCCGAATTCGCCACCGAATCGAGCGCGACCGGCGAAGCGATGCTGAGCGTGAACGAACTCCGGGCAAGGGGCCGCGAGGCCGGCGCCACCCTCACCCTGCACAAGGGCGAGGTCCTCGGGATTGCCGGCCTGCTCGGCGCCGGACGAAGCCGTCTGGCGCGCATGCTCTTCGGGCTGGAGCAGCCCGAGTCCGGGTCGATCGCGGTGCGTGGGCGGGAAACCCGCATCGACACGCCGCAAGCCGCGAAGGCGCTGAAGATGGCACTGGTTCCCGAGGACCGGCGCCGCGAGGGGCTCGTCCTGCAGCATTCGGTGCAGGAGAACATCGAACTTCCCATTCTCGCCAGGCTCGGTCGCTCGATCTTCGTCGACCGCCGCGCCAGCCGACGGACCACCGAACAGCTCATCCAGCGCCTGGCGATCAGGACATCGGGGCCGGAAGCGGCGGTCAACAGCCTGTCCGGCGGAAACCAGCAGAAGGTGGTGATCGGCAAGTGGCTGGCCGCGGAGCCCGACGTGCTGATCATGGACGAGCCGACCGCCGGCATCGACATCGGCTCCAAGGGCGAGGTGCTCCGCCTGGTGCGTCAGCTCGCGGCCGAGGGGCGGTCGATCCTCTTCATCTCGTCGGAGCTCGCCGAACTCATCGCGGTCTCCGACCGCATTGCCGTGATGGCCGCGGGCAGCATCGTGGATACCTTCGACAAGGCGCGGCTGGCCTCGGACGGCGACGGTCGGGACGCCGAGCAGCGCCTGCAGATGATGGTTCAGGAACGAGGTCGACATGCCTGAGGCAGCCACCAGCAGCGCCCCGGGCGCCCTTGTGTCCTGGTTCCGCCGGAGCTGGCGCCAGAACATCATCTATTTCGGTTTCGTCGCGATCTTCCTGTTCTTCGCGGTGGCGCTGCACGACCGCGGCTTTCTCGATCCGAACAACCTTCTGAACATTCTGCGCCAGTCGGCGATCATCGCCGTCATGGCCGTCGCCATGACCCTGGTCCTGGCGGCGGGCGAGATCGATCTCTCGGTCGGCGCCGTCGCCGGTCTTGCGTCGGTCACCACGGCCCTCGTCATCGCCGCCGCGGGCCCCGTCGCCGGCGTTGCCGCGGGACTCCTGACCGGCATCGTGGTCGGGGTCGCCAACGGCTGGCTCTCGACCCGGCTGATGATCCCGACCTTCCTGACGACGTTGGCGATGATGGGCATCGCCAAGGGCGCGGCGATGTGGATCTCCGGCACCGCCGCGATCCCGATCCTCAACCGGGACTACTCGGCGGTCTTCGGCGGCGGCAACCTGGGTCCGGTTCCGAGCCTCGTGATCTGGATGGCGCTCGCCGCCGTGCTTGGGCACATCGCCCTGCGACGGACCAAGTTCGGTCGCCAGGTGCTGGCGGTCGGCGGCAATCAGACGGCTGCGCGCTACAGCGGCATCAACACGGCCCGGATCAAGATGGGCGTGCTGGTGATCTCTTCGGCGACCGCAGCTCTTGCCGGCATGCTCTACGCCGGCCGGCTGCAGTCCGGCCGCTTCCAGGTCGGCGAAGGCGACGAGCTCTCGGTGATCGCGGCGGCTGTGCTCGGCGGCACGAGCCTCTTCGGCGGCCGCGGCACCGTCATCGGGTCGATCTTCGGCGCCCTGATGATCGGGGTCATCAACAACGGCCTGATCCTCTGGGGTCTGGAGTTCAGCCAGCAGCTGATCGCACGGGGGCTCATCATCATTCTCGCGGTGGCGGTGTCGTCGGTCGGCATGCGCCGCTGAGTCGCCCCGGGACCCGCTGCCTGCACCGCGGGAGGGCCACGGGCCGACCGCCCCGCGATCGCCGCCAGCGCGGCGCCCCGGGGCAGCTGAAGCGAAGCGTCCCCCTCCGCCCAATCGACAGGCAGGACTGGTGAACCCGTCCTCCCCATGATGGGCGTGCAGATGGCGCGTCCACGCCCCGAAGACTGTCATAACTGCGAATACTTCCATCAGAGAACGAATACAGAAGTGGCGCCAGATTAGGCAACGCCGCCGCAGGCCGTGGCGTGGAGCCGAAAGCATTTCGCAGTTGCACAATCCGGGTGCGATTGATCGAGCGTTTCTGCGCCATTTGCCTCTCCCTGTAGCACTTCCAGGCCCACTGAAAAGAAAGTTTTCTTACTCACGAGAAATTTCTTGACGCTGATGGTGCGGCGCACATACGATTGGTTACTACTCGGGGCGTACGTGTTGGCAGCCAGTACAGGCGTCAAATGGTGCGAGAAAACAAGTCACAGTTCCGGAGAGCCAAATTATGAATGTCACACGTCGAAGGTTTATGAGAAATGCATCACTGGCGGCCGCAGCCGTTGCTGCGCCACATCTTTGGCTGCCGGTTTCGCGTGAGGCCTGGGGTGCGACGCTGAAGAAGGATGAGCCGATCAAGGTCGGCCTGCTGTTTTCGCTCACCGGCGGCCTGGCCGTGCCGGAAGAGGACTCCACCCTGGTCATGCAGTACGCGATCGACGAGATCAACGCGGCCGGCGGCATCAACGGCACGCCGATCGAGCCGATCATCGTCGACGCGAAGTCCGACTTCAACGTCTACTCCGAGAAGACCAAGGAACTGATCCTCAGGGACAAGGTCATCGCCATCTTCGGCTGCTACACCTCGGCCAGCCGCAAGGCCATCCTGCCGACGATCATGTCGCAGAACCACCTGCTCTACTACCCGACCTGCTACGAGGGTGCCGAATGCACCCAGAACGTCATCGCCACCGGTCCGCTGGCCAACCAGCACTCGAAGGACCTCATCCCCTTCATGGTGGAAAACTTCGGCAAGAAGGTCTTCTTCGTCGGCTCGAACTATGTCTGGCCGAAGGAGTCGAACAAGAACGCCAAGATCTGGCTCGAGCAGGCGGGCGGGGAGCTTCTCGGCGAGGAATACATTCCGCTGGGCGGCTCCGAATTCGGCCCGGTTCTGAACAAGATCCGCGAGGCCCAGCCGAACTTCATCTTCTCGACCGTGGTCGGCGCCTCCGACATCGCCTTCCACAAGCAGTTCAAGCAGGAGGGCTTCAACGTCGACACCATGCCGATCGCCTCGCTCACCACGGGCGAGATCGAGACGCGCGCCATGGGCAACGAGTTCGGCGCGGGGCATTTCCTGTCGGCGCCGTACTTCCAGGCGCTCGACAATCCCACCAACCACAAGTTCGTCGAAGGCTTCCTCGGCAGCCCCTACGGCAAGAACGGCACGACCCACTACAACATGGAGGAGACCTACCTCTCGGCCTACGTCTTCAAGAAGGGGCTGGAGAACGCCATCGCCGCGGTCGGCGTCGAGGAAGTCACCCCGCGCCTCATCCGCGACAATTCCGGCGGCGTCCGCATCGAGGACGACATCTCGCCCGAGGGCCTGATCTGGATCGACGACCAGAACTTCAACACTTGGCTCAAGCCCAAGATCGGCCAGTGCCAGGCCGATGGCAGCTTCAAGATCGTCCAGGCCTCCGCGGAGCATGTCGCCCCGGATCCCTACTCGATCTATCCGGACATCGGCACCTGCACCGCCGACGGACTGAAGGCCCCCGACGGGACGATCCGTACCAACGTGATCTGATCGACGAGCCTGCCCCGATCATCCGCGGAGCCGATCCGCGGGTGGTCGGATGCGGAAAGACTGCGGCGCGCGACCCGGGGGCGACACGCCACGGTGTCGTCGGGACTTCACCGCGACGGAGCGGACGGATGGCGGCTGGTTCCTTCTTCAGTGGTTTCGAAATGAGCTCGTTCATCAACGCGCTCATCCTGGGCATCAGCATCGGCAGCATCTGGCTCCTCGCTGCCCTCGGACTGACCATCATCTACGGCACCGCCGGGGTCATCAACATGGCTCATGGCGAGTTCATCATGCTCGGCGCCTACAGCTCCTACATGCTGCAGAGCCAGTTCGGTCTTCCCTTCCTGCTCTGCATCCCGGCGTCCTTCGTCATCGTCGGCGCCGTCGGTCTGATCCTCGAACGCGGCTTGATCCGCTACCTCTACGACCGACCGCTCGACACGCTTCTCGCCACGTCCGGGGTTTCGCTCGTCCTGATGCAGGGCGTCCGGCTGATCTTCGGCAGCGAGCCCAAGTACATCGCCGTCCCGGAGATCTTCTCCAGCAACATCCAGATCGGCTTCGTCAACATCTCCGCATTCCGGGTGATGGTGCTGGTGGTCACGATCCTGGCGGTGCTGGGCCTGTGGTTTCTCTTCTACCGCACCCGCTTCGGCGTCCAGGTGCGTGCCGTGATGCAGAACAAGGAGATGGCGGCTTCCTTCGGCATCAACTCGAGCCAGATCTACACGCTGACCTTCGTGCTCGGAGCAGGCCTCGCCGGCATCGCGGGCTCGCTCTTCGGCGTGCTCAACATCGTGCTCCCGACGATGGGCGCGAGCTATGTGGTCCAGGCCTTCCTGGTGGTGG
>JAEZEN010000522.1 GCA_023433185.1 Pseudomonadota bacterium
CCCTTCGGACTGCCCGACCCGGCACGGTGCCGGCGTCCGCCACCCCCCGGGTTCCCCCGGGACCGACCGACCCCACACCCCGGCCGCCGACGGGGCGCGGGCAGGGAGAACGCGTGCCCGCGACGCGGCGTCATCGAAACGTCATCCCCGCGTAATCGCCAGGTCATTGCCGCCGCCTAATCGCAACCATCGCCTTCCGTCGCGATCACATCAGGGGCTTCCACATGACCGTCATCCGCAACGGCGCCGCTGTCGGCAGCGCTCTCCTCGCCGTCGTGGCGGCCGCGCCGGCCGAGGCCGAGATGTTCAACCGTGTCGCGACCTTCCACGTCGTCGACAACCTCCCCGCCGACGCCGATCCCGCAACCGCCACGGTTGCCGAGATCGTGACGGCGACCGAGGACGGGATGACGCTGGTCTACACCGACAGCCCCGGCGAGCGGATCGGCTTCGTCGACATCGCGGACCCGCGTGCGCCGCGCGCCGCGGGTGTCGTCGGCCTCGGCGGCGAGCCGACCTCGGTCGTGGTCGTCGGCGGCAACGCACTCGTCGGCGTCGTCACGTCGGAGTCCTACGTCGACCCGTCGGGTCATGTCGCGGTCGTCGACCTCGCCAGCCGCACCGTCACAGCCACCTGCGATCTCGGCGGACAGCCCGACGCGCTGGCCAAGAGCCCGGACGGCCGCTATCTCGCGGTCGCCATCGAGAACGAGCGCGACGAGGATCTGAACGACGGCGAGATGCCGCAGCTGCCGGGTGGCAACCTCACGGTCTACCCGCTGGTCGACGGTGCGCCCGACTGTGCCGGCAAGGTCGTGGTCGACCTCACCGGCCTCGCCGAAATCGCACCGGAGGATCCCGAGCCGGAGTTCGTCGACATCAACGACGCCAACCAGGCCGTGGTCACCCTCCAGGAGAACAACCACATCGCCATCGTCGATCTCGCCACCGGCGCGGTCACGGCGCATTTCACGGCGGGCACGGTCGACCTCGCCGGCATCGACACGGTGAAGGACAGGATCATATCCCTCACCGGCGAGATGAAGGACGTCGCCCGCGAGCCCGACACCGTCCAGTGGATCGATGCGGACCGCTTCGTCACTGCTGACGAGGGCGACTACAAGGGCGGCAGCCGCGGCTTCACCATCTTCAACAAGGACGGCACGGTCGACTACGAGAGCGGGGTGGACTGGGAGCACATCGTGGTCCGCCTCGGCCACTATCCCGAGCACCGCAACAAGAAGGGCAATGAGCCCGAGGGTGCCGAAGTCGCCACCTTCGGCGACGAGCGCCTGGTCTTCATCGCCTCCGAGCGCGGTTCGCTGGTCGGCGTCTACCGGGACGAGGGCGCCGGCAATGTCCCGACCTTCCTCCAGGCGCTGCCCGGCGGCATCGGCCCCGAGGGCCTGCTCGCCATTCCCGAGCGCAGCCTCTTCGTCACCGCGAGCGAGACCGACCTCCGCGCCGATGGCCTGATCGGTTCTCTCGTCACCATCTACGAGCGGAGCGACGCCCCGGCTTCCTACCCGACGCTGGTCTCGGCCGACGATGCCAACGGCCTGCCGATCCCCTGGTCGGCGATCTCCGGTGCGGTCGCCGATCCGGCCGCGCCGGGCACGGTCCATGCGGTCACCGACTCGGCCTCCGCCGAGGCCCGCATCCTGACCATCGACACGACGCGGCACCCGGCCGTCATCACCGCGGCGACGACCGTCACCCGG
This sequence comes from Pseudomonadota bacterium, assembly GCA_023433185.1. The sequence goes on from JAEZEN010000522.1 coordinate 1,722, forward strand.
GACGGCGAGCCGGCGAAGCTGCTCGACCTCGAGGGCATCGCGCTCGCCGAGGGCGGCGGCTTCTGGCTCGCCTCCGAGGGCAACCCCGAGCGGGAGAAGGACCCGACCGAGTCGACGCTCGTCCGCGTCGATGCGAACGGTGCGATCATCGAGGAGATCGCCATGCCGGAATCGCTGCAGAACGTCGCCACCCGCTTCGGCTTCGAGGGCGTGACGGTGACCGGCTCCGGTGACGACCAGGTCATCTGGGTGGCCGTGCAGCGCGAGTGGAAGGATGACCCGGCCGGCAAGACCAAGATCCTGGCCTATCGTCCGGCCGATGGCAGCTGGGGTGTCGTGCACTACCCGCTCGACCCGGTCGGCAAGGGCTGGATCGGTCTCTCCGAGGTGACGGCCGTCGGCGACGGCCTCGTCTTCATCGAGCGCGACAATCAGGTCGGTCGCGATGCCAGGGTCAAAAAGCTGACCTTCGTGCCGCTCGCCGGCGTGACGCCCGTCGCCCTCGACGCGACCGAGATCCCGGTGCTCGCCAAGACCGAGATTCGCGATCTGGTGCCGGATCTAGCCGCCCCCAACGGCTTCGTTCTCGACAAGGTCGAGAGCTTCGCCATCGACGCCGACGGCGATGCGATCATCATCACGGACAATGACGGCGTCGACGATCACTCGGGCGAGACGCTGCTCATCCGCATCGGCAAGGTCGCGCTGCCCGAGTAGCGCACCGGCACCATCATGGCCTGCGGGGGAAGAGGGGTGCGGTTCGCCGCGCCCCTCGACCGATCGAGGCTGATCAGAGCGCCTTGCCGCCGACCAGCCGTCCGGCGCGGGCGATGACGCCTTCGCCGGCGACGAAGCTTCTGACGCCGTTCACGTAGACGGCGTCGATGCCGGCCGAGAGTTCCCGCGGCGCTTCGTAGGTCGCCCGGTCGATGATCGTGTCGGGATCGAAGACGACGAGATCGGCATAGGCGCCGGGCGCGATCACGCCACGGTCCCTGAGCCGGAAGGTCGCGGCGGTGAGCCCCGTCATCTTGTGGATCGCCGTCTCGAGCGGAAACAGCTTCTCGTCGCGGGCGTAGTGACCGATGACGCGCGGGAAGGTGCCCCAGAGCCGCGGATGCGGATGCGCATCGTGGGGCAGACCGTCGGAGCCGATCATGGCAAGCGGCGAGCCCATGACGCGGCGCACGTCCGCCTCGTCCATCTGGAAGTAGATGGCGCCCGCCGGGTCGAGCCGGCGCGCCGCGGCGTGGATGTCGATGCCCCACTCGGCGGCGATGTCGGCGAGGTCGCGGCCGCCCATCTCCGGGTGCGGCGTCGACCACGCGATCATGATCCGGTATTCCGTGGTGACGAGGTCCATGCGCAGGTTCGTCGATCCAGCGACATAGGGGTAGACGTCGACATTGACCGGCTGGGTGCGGGCGGCGGCCTCGAGCTTCGGCAGCGTCTCGCGGGTCCGTCCCCAGTTGCGGGGATGGGCGCACTTGTGATGCGAGATGACGAGTTGCGCCCTGGCGCGACCGGCCGTGGCGAGCGCCTCGTCGATCGACTCGAGGACCATGTCCATCTCGTCGCGCATGTGGGTCGCGTAGACGCCGCCGTGCTCGGCGAAGCGTGCGGCGATCGGCGCCACCTCGTCGATCCCGGCAGCGGCGTTGGTCGGATAGAAGAGCCCGGTGGAGAAGCCCGCGGCACCGGATTCCATTGCCTCGTCGGCGAATTCGAGCATGGCATCGACCTCCGCCGGGGTCGCGGCCACGTTGATGTCGGGCATGGTGCGGAGCCGGAGCGACGAATGGCCGACGAGCGCCGCGACATTGACCGCCGGCACGGTGTCGGCGATCGCCCGCGCGTAGTCGGCGAAGCGCGGGAACTGGTAGACCTCCCTGCCGCCGAGGAGATTGAGCGGGGCGGGCGGGTAGCCGTTGAAGGTCACCGGCGCGAGGCTGATGCCGCAATTGCCGGCGACCACCGTGGTCACCCCCTGGCTGATCTTGGGCAGCATCTCCGGCGCATCGAGAACGATGCGGTCGTCATGGGTATGGGCATCGATGAAGCCCGGTGCCAGCGCCCGGCCGGCGAGGTCGATCTCGCGCCGTCCGCTTCCGGCCGGCACGGTGCCGATGGCGGCGATGCGCTCGCCGTCCACCGCGACGTCGGCGGCGAAGGGCGGCGCGCCGCTGCCGTCGTAGACGAGGCTGTTCCGGAAGACGATGTCGTGGCGGGGATCGGCGCTGCCGTGGTCCATGGATTAGTCGCCCTGCGTGCTCTGGTTCATGAGGGGAGTGGGGTCCGTGCTCGGCGCCGGGATGGCGACGCCGACCCGCGCCAGGGCGTAGCGGACGCGGCGCAGCGCGTCGCGCCCGCGCGGACCGAGGCGGAGTGCCACGCCGGTGGCGATGGTATCGATGATCGCGAGATGGGCATAGCGTGACGGCGTCGGCCGCAGCACGTCGTCGACCTCGGCGATGGTGACCGCGATCACCGTCTCGGCCTTCTCGGCGAGTGGCGTGCCGGGCCGCGTGAGGGCGACGGTCGCCGCGCCGAACGAGCGCGCGATGTCGACGGCATCGATGACCGGCTTCGAGCGGCCGCTGTTGGAGATGGCGAGGACGGCATCGCCCGGCCGCAGCGTCGCCGCCGACATGCGCTGCTGGTGGCCGTCGACGAAGGCCGAGACCGGAATGCCAAGCCGGAAGAGGCGGAGCTTGGCGTCCTCGACGACCGCCGCGGAGCCGCCGCCCTGACCGTAGATATCGATCCGCCGGCTGGCGGCGAGGCACTCGATCGCCGTCCCCAGGGCCCGGGTGTCGAGCTGGTCGAGGCCCTCGCGGACGGCGTTCGCGGCGTTCATCATCACGGTCTGCGCGAGCTGGCCCACATCGTCGCCGAAGACCCGGTCGGAGGTGAGATAGACGGCGGCGACCGTCAGCGTCGTCGCGAGCTGGATCTTGAAGTCGTTGTAGGAGGCCGCGCCGACCGACCGGCAGAAGCGCGTGACCGTCGGCTGGCTCACGCCGGCACGCGCCGCGAGCTGGGCGATCGTCAGGCGGGTCGCCGCCCGGAAGTCCTGGCGGACCACTTCGGCGACGCGCCGCTCGGCCGGACTCAGCTCCGGCTCGACCCGCTCGATGCGGGAGACGAGGTCGATGGTCGGGGAGGCGGCGGAGCCGACGGATCGACCGGTCATGCGGTGCCGCGTCATGGGTGCAGGGCCGTTCGGGCGAGCGAATACTGAAACAAAATTACATGTTCCCGCCGCAGCGGCAAGGGACAGGCGGCACCCGCGCACGGAAAGCCGTACAACTACGCCCGAACATTGCTGCACCCGCCTGACGGGTCGAATGATGGAAACCGGTACACATCGCTATTGAAGTCCCGAAATTTCTGTAACATCATTTCAGCATTGAGACCGGCCCCTCAGGTTGGCAGCGTGTTCTCGGGACAGGGCTGGTGGACCATGAACGTAACCGCGACGGCGCCGCGCAAGCAGGAAAAGCGGACGCGGATGGTCGTCGACCGGGCGACGCTCCACTACCAGACCAAGTCCGGCCCGCTTCATGCGCTGGACAATGTCTCTCTCGACGTGAAGGACGGCGAGTTCCTCTGCATCATCGGGCCGTCGGGATGCGGCAAGACCACGCTCCTGTGGTCCATGGCCGGTCTGATCCGCCTCAACGGCGGCACGATCACGCTCGACGGCGAGCGCATCACGAAGCCGAACCCGCACATCGCGATGATCTTCCAGGATGCGAACCTCCTGCCGTGGCGGACGGTCGAGAAGAACATTCAGCTGCCGTTCGAACTGAAGCGCCAGAAGATGGACAAGGCGCGGATCAACCAGCTTCTCGACCGGGTCGGACTTTCCGGCTTCAACGACAAGTACCCGCGCGAACTCTCGGGTGGCATGCAGCAGCGTGCCTCGATCGTGCGCAGCCTTGCCGTCGATCCCTCCGTCCTCCTGATGGACGAGCCCTTCGGTGCGCTCGACGCCTTCACCCGCGACGAGATGAACCTCCTCGTCCAGGAGATCTGGATGGAGACGGGCAAGACCATCGCCTTCGTCACCCATTCGATCCCGGAGGCGATCTTCCTCGCTGACCGGATCGTCGTGATGTCGGCGCGGCCGGGCCGGATCGCCGCGGTCGTCGACGTCGACCTGCCGCGGCCGCGCAAGGTCGAGATCCAGACCGAGCCGGACTTCATCGCCCGGGTCATGGACATCAAGGTCAAGATCGACCACCAGCGCGGCGCGCGCGCCGATCATTCGATGATCGGCTAGGGGCGAAGACAAAGAG
>JAEZEN010000559.1 GCA_023433185.1 Pseudomonadota bacterium
GTCACCGTCAGCCGCCAGACGATCCCCGCCTTCACCCTCGACCGCTTCGTCTCGACCGAGGCGGTGGCGGCGGCCAGGGCCGAACTGGGGCCGGCGATCGAGCGCCAGGCCGGCGTCCGGCTGACCCTCACCGACTTCTTCCTCCAGGCGCTCGCCGATACGCTCGCCCACAATCCGGTGATGCTGCAGCGCTTCGCCGATGCGGGCGGCCGGCCGGGAGCGGTCCGCGACGGAACCATCGACGTTGGCCTGGTGGTTGCCGTCGAGGGCGGCATGATGATCCCGGTGCTGGCCGATCTCGGCGGCCGTTCCCTCGCCGAAATCGGCATGGCGCGGCGCGACGCCGTCCAGCGCGTCCGCTCCGGCCGGCTGGTCAAGGGGGACGGTGCGCCGGTGGCGATCGCTCTCTCCAATCTGGCCCGTGGCGGTGCCGACCGCTTCGAGGCGATCATCGGGCCGGGCCAGTCCTCGGTGCTGGCGGTCGGCCGCGAGCACGATGCGGTGGTGGCGCGGGGCGGCGTCCCGGTGGTGATCACCGGCGTCCACCTGACGCTATCGGTAGATCATCGCCTCATCGACGGCCTGGTTGGAGCGACGTTCCTCGGCGAGCTCGCCGATCGCATCGCGTTCGGCCCCTGGCAGGGGTGATGGGTCGTCTTTGCACTGCTCCGCGCCGGGTTGATAGGGATCGCGCGTTTCGACCCGCCGGGCCGCGCCCTGTCACGACCCGATCAGGCGGTCGTACTCCGCCGTGGGAGCCGATCCAGAACCAGACAAGCCCTTCCTCCGCTTCGACCGCGAGCGCACGGTGGCGGAGGCCGACTCGCACTGACCAGAAACGGCCGACCTTCTTGAGATGAAGAGAGGGTGCCGCGGATCGCGCCTCAGGACATCGAACGATTGGTCGGCGAGCGCGCGCACCGACGCGGGAAGCACATCGTAAGCGTCCCAGAACCGGCGGGTCGCGAAGTGCTTCACAAGTGGCGCGTGCGGCCGCCGCGAAGGTCGGCCAGTGCTTCGTCGGCCAAGCGGTCCAGCCGCCCGGCCGCAATGTCGCGCTCGATCTTCGCGTCGAACCGCTCTGCGTCAAACGCCTCGAACCATGCGCGGAAACGCGACAGTTCCTCGGGAGCAAGCTCGGAGACGGCCTTCTCGATATCCTCGACCTTGGTCATGGCGGAATGACTATCACAAGGGAGCGCAATTGGCTCTTGGCTTCGTTCAGGGTGGCCACCCGCACTGCTTCCGTCCGAAGGACGGCCGGGCTGCTCAGGTCGCCGTCAGGGAGAGCCGACCTACGCCGTCTCGCCACCGTCCACCACCCGCAGCCGCGCGTGGCGTTCAAGCCGGGTGATCGCCGCCGCGAGCCCCTCGACATGCGGGAAATCGCTGACCATGAGCGGCGCTGACAGGCGCCCGTCCGACACGACGATCACCCTGTCGGCCGCCTCGAAGATCTCCAGCACCTCGGTGCAGAACATCACCACCGCATTGCCGTCGGCGGCGAAGTCGCGGAGCAGGCGGTAGATCTCCCGCCGGCTCTGGATGTCGACGCCGCGGGTCGGCTCCTCGAGGAGGACGAGGCGCGGCTCGAGGGTGAGGGCCTGGGCGATGGCGACCTTCTGCTGGTTGCCGCCGGACAGGGAACGGATGCCCTGCGAAAGCGTCCGGGTCTTGACCAGGAAGCGCCTGACCGAGTCCGCCGCGATCTCGCGCATCCGCCGGCGCCTGAGGGCGAGCACCGGCCCCGCGATCTGCGGCACTCCGAGCCGCGCGATGACGTTCTCGCCGACCGAGAAGTTCGAGTAGAGGCTGTCGGCGCGGGTGGCGGGCACGTAGGCGGTGCGCGCGAACACGGAACCGGCATCGACGCCGTCGATGCGGATGGTGCCGGTACAGCGTTCGAGGCCGGCCAGGGAGCGCAGAAGCTCGCGCGCGCCGGAGCCCTCGACGCCCATCAGCGCGATCACCTCGCCATGGGCGGCCGAGAGGGCGACATCCTCGAAGGCCCGGGCGTGGCTCCAGCCCGAGACGCCGAAGATCTCGCGCCCGATCTCGGAGTCCGGCCTCCTGGCAGGCGTCACCTTCTGGTCGGCCGTTCCGACCACGAGCTGCTCGGCGATCACCTCCTCGGTCAGGTCGGGCTTGTCGATGATCTTCCGCACCTTGCCGTCGCGGATGATCGCGACGCGGCCCGCATGCTCGACCAGATCGCTGAGCCGATGCGTCACCAGGAGGACGATGCGGCCCTCCGCGGCGAGCTTGTGCATCTCGCGGAACAGCTCGTCCGACTCCTCGTCGGTGAGGGCCGAGTTGGGCTCGTCGAAGAGGAAGACGCGCGCCGAGCGGGCGACCGCGCGGGCGATCTCGGTGCGCTGCTGGGTGGCGAGGGTGCAGTTCGCCAGCGGCACGTCCTTCAGGCCGCCGATGCCGAGCGCCTGCATGACGCCGGCGTCGTTCGGCCCGAGCCGCGGCCGGGCGATGCGCGTGCCCTCGCGGCCGACCAGCACGTTCTCGCCGACGGTGAGGTTCGGGAAGAGCTGCGGCTCCTGGTGGACGACGGCCACCTCGTGCCAGTCGATCGCCGGGAACCAGGGCCGGCCGTCGAGGGTCAGGGTGCCGGAATCCGGCCGCTCCTCCCCGGCGATCATGCGGATCAGCGTCGACTTGCCGGCGCCGTTGGGCCCGGCGATGCCGGTCACCTCGCCGGGATGGAGATCGATCTCGATGCCGTCGAGCGCGATCGTGCTGCCATAGCGCTTGGCGACGTTGCGGATGCGGATGCCTTCGGCGGCGGCGGCGCTCACCCGGCCCTCCGCTTGCGGATGTGGGTGAGCCCGAGGTCGAGGGCCACGGCGCCGATGGTGACCGCGCCGAGGAAGATCTGCTGGACGTGCGGCCCGGGCGACAGGATCGACAGGCCGAGCTGCAGCTCGGCGAGGAGCAGCGCGCCGCCGAGCGTGCCGATCACCGTGCCCTTGCCGCCGGCGAGGCTCGCGCCGCCGATGATCACCGCGGCGAAGACCGGGAAGGTGAAGCTGAGGCCGGTGTTGGGCTGGCTGGTCTGGATGAAGGAGAAGTCGAGGATGCCGGCCGTGGCGGCGAGCGTCCCGCAGAGCACGAAGGCGAGGACCTTGTACTTCCGCACCGGCAGCCGGGCGAGCTCGGCGGCGCGCGGGTTGCCGCCGATCGCCATCAGGCGGAAGCCGAACAGCGAGCGGTGGAGAAGGAAGGCGACGACCAGCGCGATACCGATCATCCACACCACCTCGAGCGACAGGCGGAACGCGCCGACGCTCTGCGTCAGGCCGACGAAGAAGTCGATCTGCTCCTTGGGGATCGTGGTGCCCGGCGGCGGGTAGACCGGGTTGAAGGTGGCGGTGTTCGAGACCCAGAGACTGATGCCGTAGAGGAGGTTGTAGCTGCCGAGGGTGACGATGAATGACGGGATCCGAAGGCTCGTGACCAGAAGGCCGTTGAAGAGGCCGACCGCGGCGCCGATCAGGATCGCGAGCGGGATCGCGGCGTAGACGGGGATGCCGCCGAAGATCCACATCACGGCGAGCGCGTTGACCGCAAGCCCGTAGGTGGCGCCGAAGGAGAGGTCGATCTCGCCCACCACGATCACCAGGGTCAGGCCGAGCGCCATGATCGCCACCGAGCTCATCGAGCGCAGCACCGAGGCGCCCATGTTGAGGTTGGCGACGTTGGGATTGATGGCGATGAAGACGACCGCCACGATCACAATCGCCGCGAGCAGCCCGCCCATCCGGAGGGCGAGGTCGATGCCCGCATTGGCGGCGGAGCCGCGCGCCTGGGCCGGATCGGCGCTGGTCATGCTCGGTTACCTGTCGACGGTTCGCAATCTGGTATCGAAAGCGGGGCGCCCGACGCCGGGCGCCCCAGTCGGTCGGTCGCGGGCCTATTGCTGGCCCATCGTGTTGTTGAGTTCCTCTCGCGCCTGGGGCACGTCGGCGAGGAACACCGCCTTGAGGGTCTGGGTGTTGGGCAGGATCTCGCCGTTCTTGAAGAGCGCCGCGCAGGCGACCGCGCCGAAACCGGCCTGGTCCGGCCAGCGCTGGTCGAACTGGGCGATCTGGATGCCCTTCTCGATGGCATCGAGCTGGCCGTGCGAGGAATTCCAGCCCACGGTGAAGACCTGGCCGGTCATGCCGAGGCTCTCGATGGCGCGCGCCGCATGCTCGGCCCCGATGTCGACGTTCTGGATCATGTCGACATTGGGGTTTGCGGTGAGGAACGAGCGGTAGATCTCGTAGGCCTGTCCCGGCTCGTAGGAGGTGTTGAGGCCGTTCGCCTCGGTGGTTATGAACTCGGCGTCGGGGATCGCCGCCTTGATCGTCTCGACGAAGCTCTTCATGCGCCCCTGGGCCCACTCCTGCGTGGGATCGCCGCCGGACACCGCGAAGACCTTGAGGTCCTTGTCGTTCTCCTCCATCCACTGGAGCACCGCTTCGGCCACGTACTTGCCTTCCTGGAGCGGCACCTGGGTGAAGCGCGTGAACTCCTTGCCGTGCGAGGGAACGCCGGCCGTGAACACCGGGATGCCGTCGTCGATCATCCGGTTGGTGATCGCGGTCAGCGAGTTGGAATCGACCGGCTCGATGCCGATGCAGTCGACCTCGCCCGCGGCGAGCTTCGCCTCGATCTGGGCGACCTGCTGGTTGGCGTCGTTCTGGACGGGGGCGATCGCCGCGCAGTCCATCGGGTAGAGCTGCTGCGCCATCTTGCAGCCCATCTCGAACCCGGCGGCATATTGCGGCGAGAAGAGCGGGATGCCCGAGGCCTGGTAGGAGAAGACGTAGTTGATCTTCTCGCCGTTCCGGACCTTCTCGGCGATGCGGTCGGCGAGGGTGAACGTTCCCCACTCGCGCTCGAAGGCGAAAGGCGCACCTTCGACCTTCTCGCCGGTGAGGGGGATCTGCGTGTCCTTGAATTCCTGGGCCGATGCGGCGCAGGCAAGCGCGATCGCGCCGGCTGCACCGAGAAGCAAGGTTCGACGGAAATGACGCATTGTTGTTTCCTCCAGTTCGGGCGTTTGCCGGCGGATCCTCCGCCGCCGGGTGACGGATGACCGGTGCTCAGAGCGTCCCGAGCACCTTCTCGCTGCGGTAGCCTTCGATGACCTCCTCGATAACCTCGATGCCGAGGCCCGGCCCGGTGGGCGGGTAGACCCACCCGTCCTTCTGCTCGAAGGGCCGGGTGACGAGGTCGTGCTGCATCGGGTTGCGGATCGGCTTGAACTCGAAGAGCTTGGCCGAAGGCGTGTTGAAGGAGATGGCGAGGCTCGCCGCCGTCACGATCGCCGCCGACCAGGCATGGGCGTTGGCCTGCCGGCGGTGGAACTCGCAGCGCTCGGTCACCTTCTTGAAGCCGGTGATGCCTTCGGCCCGGCCGGGATCGACGCCGACCACGTCGACGGTGCCGGTGGCGAGCACTCGCTCGAACTGCTCGAGCGTCCACTCGCGCTCGCCATAGGCGATGCGGGTGGTGGTCTTGGCGCGGAGGTTGGCGTAGCCCTCGGGGTCCCAGGCGCCGAGCGGCTCCTCGATCCAGGCGAGGTTATACTCTTCCATCGCCTTCGCCCGGCGGACCGCGTCGGTCACGTCCCATTTGATCGCGATGCCGTTGTCGATCATCAGCATCCGGTTCGGGCCGAGCACCTCGCGCATCGCCTTGACGTAGGCGACGTCGCGGTCGTGCTCGTAGCCGAGGCGGGCATTGCCGCGCTTGCCGAAGCCGGTCTTCAAACCCTGGTAGCCGCTCTCCATCCACCCGGCGGTCTCGTCCGCCATCTCCTCGATTGACTCGTAG
>JAEZEN010000596.1 GCA_023433185.1 Pseudomonadota bacterium
TGCCGACGCTGTCTGAGACGCAAGGCGCCTTCGCCGCCGCGGTTCTCGCGCCCGAGGCGAGCGTCCCGGACGGCGTGGTCGGCCCCGGCCACGGCGCGGCCGGGCGCCGCTTCGCGGTCTACCGCAACAACGTCGCGAGCGCCCTCGGCAACACCATCCGCCTCGCCTTCCCCGCGGTCCGGCGGCTCGTGGGCGAGGACTTCTTCCGGGCGATGGCGCTCGCCTATGGGCGCGCCGAACCGCCGCGCTCGGCGGTCCTCCTCGACTACGGGGCGACGTTTCCAGACTTCATAGACGGCTTTCCGCCGGCCGCCGGCCTGCCCTACCTCGCCGACGTCGCGCGGATCGAGTGGCTGTGGCGCGAGGCCTATCATGCGGCCGAGGCCGAGCCGCTCGCGCCCGGGGCGCTCGCCGCCGTCCCCGAAGCCGAGCTCGCCTCCCTCGCCTTCGCCCTGCACCCGGCGCTCCGCCTCGCCCGTTCGCGCTTCCCCGCCCTGACCATCTGGCGCGCCAACGTGTCGGGCGCCGAAGCTGGGGCGGTTGACTTTTCCGTCGCCGAGGATGCACTCATCGTGCGGCCCGGCGCAGATGTGGAAGTGCGCGCGGTCCCTCCCGGCGGCGCCGCTTTCGTCGCCGCGCTTGCGGAGGGACGTACGCTTCTCGCTGCCGCCGAGACCGCACAGGCAGCCGACGCGCGGTTCGACCTCGCGGGCAACATCGCCGGCCTCTTCGCCGCGGGAGCATTCATTGCGCTCCGCCGGGCCTGAGCCGGGGATGGCGTGAGACGGGGATGGCGTGAGACGGGGACGACGCGCGCCCGAGGGCGCCGCGAGGCACGGAACGGGGGATCGATGATCATCATACAGGCACTGGCGTCACTGGCGCTCCGGATCGCGCTCGCATATCCGTTCTGGCTTTCGGGCCTGACCAAGTGGAGCGGCTTCCTCGAACTGGCGCCGAGCACGAAGTACCTGTTCGCCAACGAGTACACGCTGCACGTTCCATCCGACTGGGGGAAGTTCTGGGTGCTCGACCGGGAAATGGCGATGCCCTACCCCGAGATCGCCGCCTGGGCCTCGTCGTTCGGCGAGATCCTGCTGCCGGCGGCGCTGGTCATCGGCTTCGCCACCCGGCTCTCGGCCCTCGGCATGCTGGCGATGATCTTCACCATCTTCCTGGTCTACCCGCAGCACTGGCAGACCGAGACGCTGCCCTGGGCCGCCATGGCCCTCGCCCTCGTCGCCTACGGCCCCGGCTTGTTCTCCTTCGACCGGCTGATCTGGAACAGCATCCGGCGCTGAGCGGAGGCCTTCCGGCGGTCAGGGCACGGCGCGCAGCGCGGCATCGACGATCGCGTCGAGTTCCGCCCGGCCGGCGCCGTCGCGCGCCTTGACCGACATGCCCTGGAGCACCGCGGTGACGAAGGCCGCGAGCTGCCGTGCATCGACGTCCGCCGCCACGTCGCCTTCGGCCTGGCCGCGCTCGATGCGAAGGCGCAGTTCGTCCTCGCCGGCGGCGCGGCGCGCGGCGAGAAGCGCGCGTACGGGGGCGCATTCGGTGTCCCCGACGAGCGACGACAGCACGATCATGCAACCCCGCGGCCGGCCGGTCTCGACATAGACCCGGGCATTGTGGCGGAGCGTCGCCGCGATGGCCTCGCGCGCCGTCGGGGCCTCGGCGAGCAGCCGGGTGATGGGCTCGCCCTCGACCGATTCGTAGAGTGCGAGGGCCTCGGCGAACAGGTCCTCCTTGTTGCCGAACGCGGCGTAGAGGCTCGGCCGGTTGATCGCCATCGCCGCGGTGAGGTCGGCGAGCGAGGTCCCCTCGTAGCCCTTGATCCAGAACACCTCCATGGCCCGCGCCAGCGCCCGCTCGCGATCGAAGCTGCGGGGCCGTCCGGCGGGCTGCGTCGCCTCAGCCTTCTGTACCATTCAGTAAATAATCCTTGACGGAGGATGCTCGCCCTGCATTCTATATTGATCGGTACAGAAAGGAAAAGCCATGACCGAACTCGCCGGCAAGGTGGCCCTGGTGACCGGCGGAAGCCGCGGCATGGGAGCCGGGATCGCCCGCGCACTGGCGCGGCAGGGAGCTGCCGTGGCCCTCACCTGTCGCAATGCGGGCGGGGCGGCAGCGCTCGTGGCGGACCTGACCGCCGTCGGCGCGACGGCGGTCGTGATCCCCGTGGATCACCGGCGCGATATCGAGACCCGTGATGCCGTGCGAAGCGTCATCGCCCGCTTCGGACGCATCGACATCCTCGTCAACAATGCCGGCATCTTCCCCTATGCCGCCGTCGCCGAGACCGGCCCGGAGACCATCGAGGAGACGCTCGGCATCCACGTCCGCGCCCCGTTCGTCGCCGTGCAGGAGGCGCTTCCGGCGATGCCGGATGGGGGCCGGATCATCTCGATCGGCTCCTCGCTCGCGGGCCACGTACCCGGCCCCGGGGTCAGCCTCTACGCGGCGAGCAAGGCGGCGCTCGTCGGACTGACCAAGGCGCTGGCCCGGGAGCTCGGACCGCGACGGATCACGGTGAACCTCGTCAATCCGGGTTCCATCGACACCGACATGAACCCCGCCGACGGCCCCCAGGCGGACGGCGAACGGGCTCTCATCCCGCTCGCCCGCTACGGACGGCCCGAGGAGATCGCGAGCGTCGTGGCCTTCCTGGCCGGCCCCGGGGCTGCCTATGTCAACGGCGCGGTGATTCCGGTCGACGGCGGCGCGACGGCGTGACGCTCCGCCCGGCGAGGTGCTATGGGCAGGCAGAACCCTCCCCACCCACGGCAATCCCCGGGAACCACAGCGATGATCTTCGCCAGCGACAACTGGTCCGGCGCCTCCGAGAACGTGCTCGCGGCGCTCACCGAAGCGGCACGCACCGGCGGCCGCGCCTATGGCGGCGACGACCTGACCCGCGGCCTCACCGAGCGCTTCAGCGCCCTCTTCGAGCGCGAGGTCGCGGTGTTCCTGGTCGGCACGGGGACGGCGGCCAACACCCTCGCCATCGCCAGCTTCGCCCGGCCGGGCGGCGTCGCCTTCTGCCACCGCCACGCCCACATCAATGCCGACGAGGCCGGCGCGGCCGAAACGGTCGCCGGCCTGAAGCTCGCCGCGCTCGACGGTCGCGACGGCCGCTACGACGCCGGGGCGCTTGCCGCGGTGTTGGCGCAGCATCCCGAGGGCGCCGTCCATACCGGCCAGCCGGTGCTGGCGAGCGTCTCCAACATTACCGAACTGGGCACCGCCTATCGGCCGGACGAGATCGCGGCGATCGCCGCCGTCGCCCGCGGACGCGGCCTCGCCGTGCACATGGACGGCGCCCGCTTCGCCGGAGCGGTGGCGGGCCTCGGCGTCGCGCCGGCGGACCTCACCTGGCGCGCCGGCGTCGACGTGCTCTCCTTCGGCGCCACCAAGAACGGCTGCGTCGCCGCCGAGGCGGTGGTGTTCTTCGATCCGGCCCAGGCGCGCGACTTCGCCTATGCCCGCCAGCGCATCGGCCACGGCTTCTCGAAGGCCTGGTTCATCGCCGCCCAGTTCCACGCCTATCTCGCCGATGGCCACTGGCTCGATCTCGCCCGCCACGCCAACGCGATGGGTGCCCGCCTCGCCGCGGCGATCCGGCAGAGCAACAGCGTCCGCCTCGCCGCCGAGCCGGCGGCCAACGAGATCTTCGCGATCATGCCGGCGGCGACCGAGGCACGGCTGAAGGCGGCCGGCGCGGCCTTCAACCGGTGGAACGTCGAGGCCCTGCCCGAATCCGGGCGGCCCGGGCCCGAGGAAGTGCTCGTCCGCCTCGTCACCTCGTTCCAGACGCAGCCCGAGGCGGTCGACGCCTTTGCCGCGCATCTCGGCGACGCATAGGACAAAGAAAAAGGGCGCCCGCAGCGGGGCGCCCTGGGTTCGGCCGGAGCCGGTCGTTCATCGCATAGCGGGGGGACTACGCGGCGACCTTGGCCTCGACCTGCTTCTCCACCTTCCGCGCCTTGCCGCCGTTGATGGCGATGGTGCGGGGCTTCATGGCCTCGGGAATCTCGCGCACGAGATCGACGTGCAGGAGGCCGTTCTCGAGCGTGGCGCCCTTCACCTCGACATGGTCGGCGAGCTGGAAGCGGCGCTCGAACGAGCGGGCGGCGATGCCGCGATAGAGCACCTCGCGGCCCTCGCCCTCCGTCGCCTCGTTCTTCGAGCCCGAGACGGTGAGCGTGCCTTCCTTGACCTCGATGGTGATGTCGTCCTCGCCGAAGCCGGCGACGGCGAGCGTGACGCGGTAGGCGTTCTCGCCGGTCCGCTCGATGTTGTAGGGCGGGTAGGTCGGGGCCTGGCCCTCGAAATTGCCGAGCGAGTCGAGCATGCCGAAGACGCGGTCGAAGCCGACGGTCGAGCGATAGAGCGGGCTAAGATCGAAATTGCGCATGTCATGTCCTCCGTTGAAGCGACGTTTCGGGAACCCCGGGTCGATCCCGCCGTCCTGGCCGGGATGTTCGCTCGGGGCGCCGCGGACCCGTCTGGCGTCCGCAAAAAGTGAGGTGGGAATTGGCGGCGCCGGTGTCAAGAGTGGGGGACGCACGACGACATCGCCGACCGGCGCCGAGCCCGCGATTCGTCTCCCGCGCGGGCCTGAAGCGCCGCCGCGTGGGCCAGCTGCTGGTGGAACATGCGTCGAGCGCGCCGCGCTTCCGCGCGGCTCACTTCTCCCGGATCAGGAGGCCGCAGGCGACGGCACGGTCGGTCGGGCCCACATGGGTGTAGCAGTAGTCGAGCGTGTCATTGTCCACGACCGTGCCGCTGAACGTGCCGTCCCTGTCGGCCATGACGAAGCGCTTGCCGTCCACCGACAGGGCGCCGATCAGGTGCTCCGACACCGCCGCCGAGGACAGCTCTCCCCAGAAGGTCCGGCCTTCCTGTCCCTCGAAGCGGAAGACGAATCGCGACGTGTGCTGCTGGAGCGTGTCGTGCCCCAGCACATCCTCGGTGCCGCTCGGGGCATGCGGGGTGAGCCCGTCCACGATATGGGCACCCTCGGCGGGGTGCCAGGTTCCCTTGAGGTCCAGGACCTGCTGTGCCGTCGCGGCATGGCCGCCGGCGAGCAGGAGGACGCATCCGGCCATCGTAGGAATGGGTCGCATGGGTCTGCCTTCCCGTTCTTCTTCGCACCGGATGTAGCCCCGGCCGGGCGAGCCCGCCACGGGCGCCTTGTCGGACAGCCCGGCACGCCGGAGGTGCGCCCCCGTCCGGTCGGCGACTTTCCTGAACGGCGGATGAACGGGCGTTTCGGGCGCGGTTCAGATGCGGCCCGCTATACCTCGGTGCATCGGAACGGCCGATCGGAGACATCGCACCCCGAAAGGCCCCGAATTGAGGTCGGCAATCGTCCCGCCCCCCTCCGATGCCGGTCCTCACCTTGCCGGCGGCGTCCCTCACCGGATGCCGCCGGCTTGTCTCTTGCCGGCGCGGGTTCGGAGCACAGATCGCGGCGGCTTGAGCCGTTCCCCCCGTTCCCGTAAACCATGGCCGGCGACCGCATCCGAAGGTGGGGACGGGCGCGGCGGCATCGCGCGGGCCGGGGTACGACGTGGAACTCTACGGAACCGAAAACAACCCCGTGCCCGAAGGCGCCGCGGTCGGCGAGATCCAGACCAGCGATGGCGTGCGGCTCCGCACCGCGGTGTGGCGCCCGACGGTGCGGCGGAGCCTCGGCACGGTCTGCATCCTCCAGGGCCGGGCCGAATCGATCGAGCGCTATTTCGAGACCGTGAACGATCTCCGCCGGCGCGGCTTCGCGGTGGCGAGCCTCGACTGGCGCGGCCAGGGCGGATCGGAGCGGCGGCTCAGGAACCCGCGGAAGGCCCACGTCGACAGCTTCACCGAGTACGACCGCGACCTCGATGCCTTCATGCAGCAGGTCGCCCTGCCCGACTGCCCGCCGCCGCATTTCGCCCTCGCCCATTCCACGGGCGGGCTGATCTGTCTCCGCGGCGTGCATGACGGCCGCGTGCGGTTTGCCCGCATCGTGATGGACGGCCCCCTCCTCGCCCTCGGGCCGCGCAATCCCCGGCAGGGCCTCGTCGCCGCGGTCTCCGCCCTCGCCACCGCGCTGGGCTTCGGCGAACTCGAGGTGCCGGGACGCTTCGCCATGGGTGTCGAGAGCATGAAGTTCGAGGGCAACCCGCTGACCAGCGAGGCCGTCCGCTTCGAACGCAACCGCGAGATCGCGCTTCGCGCGCCGCAGGTGAGCGTCGGGCTGCCAACCTATGGCTGGCTCTATGCCGCGACACAGGCGATGGCCGAGGCTGGCGACGAAGCCTTTCCGACGCGCATCACCACGCCGATCCTGCTCGTCGCCGGATCGCTCGACACCGTGATCTCGGTGCCGGCGGTCGAGCGGCTGGCGGGCGAACTGCGCACCGCCTCCTTCGTGCTCGTACCCGGCGCCCGGCACGAGATGCTGATGGAGCGCGACCGGCTGCGCGAGCAGTACTGGGCCGCCTTCGACGCCTTCGTGCCCGGCCCCTGAGCCTGCGGGGCCGGCGCTCAGCCGTCGGCGAGCGCCGCCAGAACCAGCTCGTGAATGCGGGCGTCGCCGGTCGCACAGACCCCGCCGCCCCCCCCCGCCGCGCCGCCGTC